>NZ_JAVJRX010000064.1:0-17387 GCF_040219735.1 Coleofasciculus sp. G1-WW12-02
GTATACGGCTAATCGGGATGTTGCCGCCGCTCAAGTAGTCGAGATTAGAGGTAGGACAGCCGTGGGACACACGGTGGTTAAGCTTTCTGAGGGTAAAGGTTCCGTCCTAGAAGACGATAAACTCTGCCTCCCTGTGACGGAAGAATCCCCCGCGTTTTAACCGGGGGAGTGTCAAACAATCACTAATTCAGTGCAGCGATGATCGGTGATAATAGGTCAGCAGGTGAAAGGGGGAAGCGATTGTCCGGAGTCACAAAGAGACGCCAACGACGACGAGTCCAGAAAAAATCCTCAGCTAATGGCTGTCTAGTCGCATTCGGTGCGATCGCAGCTTTAATCGCCACGGGTGCGATCGTTACTGGGGGAATATGGCTAGGGATTCGCCTGATGATTGATCCCAATGCGGCGATCTGGCTGAATCGCATCTTACCAGGATGGACAAAGATTCCCATCGCCGATGCTTCACCCCCGCAAACCCTGGCAAAGATACGCGACGAGTTGCGCCAAAATGGGTTAATTGCTGGAGAACTTGTATCACTCAATACAGGGGAAACCTATAGAGAAACCCCCATCCTATTACCGATATTAAAATCTCAACCGAACTGTCAAACCAATTGCCAAAAAATTGTCGAACTGAGACTCTATCAACCTGTCGAATTCCAGAAAACAGACCTCGCTTACCAACTGGTCACTCAGCTAGCCATCAACGAACCCGAAGAGTATTTTGTCCTCTCCTCCACCGACGCAATTAATGGGAGTGCGTCTCGTTCCCTAGCCTTTACTCAATTTAACCGTTTAGAAAATAAAGCCCCCGCCACAGGATTTTGGTTTAACCTTTGGGGAGTTCGCCTCACCGATGAATCCCCGAAAACTTACGGACAAATACTCCATTACAACCCCGAACAAATACACCTGAGTGTTCTGTTGGAATGGCAAAGTCCCACGGATAGTCCACCCTATTGGCAACAAGTCACCGGTGAATCAACCCCAGAATTAGTGATTAATCAAACGGTGGGTTTAGAACCCAAATTCCAGGTATACCAGGTTCAACCTCGCCAGTTTCTGCTCAATCCGATTCAATTAACCGAAATTTCTCTGAATACATTTGCTTCCGATAGTCCCACCTATCGCAATTCCTTAATGTTAGCCCGGAATGGGTTATGGTCTTTGGCATATCGACGATTGCAACAAGACGAGAAAAACAATGAGTCGGCGACAGTCCAAGCGCAACTGGATGTGATTCGACTTCATGCCCAATTTACCGAAGCGCAAGCCAACCAAACTTGGGCAAGTCAAGGACAACAAGTTCTAGCCTATCTCATTGATGGACGCTGGACAGATGCCTTGCAGGTATTTCAAACCGCCGCCTTGAATGGTTCCGCCCAAGACATTGCCAATTTACTCAAAACCGATACAGAGGGATTATGGCGACGGGTAGAAGCTGCCCTCAATATTAGTCCTAATGATCGCACCGTAAAAACCTGGGGGGCTTTAATTCTCGCCGCCCAAGAAGGGCGGGCTAAAGCCATCTCTTGGTTGCAGCAACTCCCACCCCCTGAATCAGAATCCGATCAGCCTCAACTGGATAATGATGCCCAGATTTATGCTTATCTCGATTCTATGGATGTCGCGTTAGCCCAAGCCCCACCCATCATCCCTCATTTAAGTCAAATTTTAGGTACTGCACAATCGATTGAAACTGTCAAGCCTGAAGATTGGCGACAACCGGAAGTGGGAAATGGTACAGCAACATTTCCTGTATCATTCACCGCCCAATCCTCAATCCCTAATCCCCAATCCCTAGTTCTCCAAAAAGCACCTCAACAGGTTTGGTATCAGATAGAAGTGGCGGCGTTTAATGATGGTCAGCGCTGGCGTCAAACGCCATTTAGAGACTTGCAATTACCAACCGTTGCACCAACTCAGCGTCTTTGGCAATATCTCGGCTTAGATACTGATCCGCGCCTGCAAATCGCCGTCTGGTCGGCGGAGGGACGCCAGGAGACTATCGTCGCGACTGTCCAAGCGGTGTCCTATCGAGAGGGTGTGATCCAGCTTTTAGCCGCAGGAGTTGCCTTACCTAGCCCAGAAAATAGCCGTCCTATGGCATATTCTCAAACAGCGCTACGCTGGCTAGAACCCGGTTCAATTAGCTTGTCCGATTTAAACCAACTTCAGCCGCAATGGGTAGCGGCAATATTACCAACACTGTGGCAGGAATTAGTCAAAAGTGGCAAGCGATCGCCCGAAGTCGAACCCACGATTCCGATGATGCTGCAAGAGATTGGACATTGGTTAGTACAGCCTCTGGATTTGACCGGGAACAATGAACCGGAAGCTGTTTTAACCCTGTATGAGGATCTATCGAGTACCAGCCAAACCCTGAATATCAAACGCCCGGAAACGAACACGCAGCAATATAAACCTCGGACATTAATATTTTCGGAGAAGGGGGCGTTACTCTACAGTGAATTCTCCACCCATGGGAGTACATCACTGACTGCGATCGCGGATTTGGGTGATGGGGGAACGGCGGCGTTAGTCCTAGCGGGTGAGAATAAATATAGCCTTAAGCGTTGGTCAGATCAGCGCAAAAGTTTTGAGTAAAAGCAGATTGATCATCCTTGGCATTGTGCTAACGTTTCACTGCAAGTCAGGATGGTATTCGTGCTACAATTAAAACCCAAAATACTAAATTGCAAAATTAGTTAGATAGTGGCTAAAGATCTTTTTCATGATGCAGTTAAAAACGGATTGGAAAAAGAGGGTTGGGTGATTACCGATGATCCTCTGAGAATTCGAGCAGGTAGGGTTGATATGCGAATCGATTTGGGCGCAGAAAGACTCATAGCGGCGGAGAAAGGAGAAGAAAAGATAGCGGTTGAGATTAAAAGCTTTATTACACCGTCAAATATTTCTGAATTTCATACGGCTGTCGGTCAATTTCTTAACTATCGTGTCGCTTTAGAAGAACAACAGCCGGACAGGGTTTTATATTTAGCTGTTCCCCTAGGTACTTATCAAACATTTTTTAACCTGCCATTTGTGGAAACTATCATTGAGCGCTTTCAACTCAGGTTGCTGGTTTATGAGCCTAAAGATGAGGTGGTTTTAGAATGGAAATGATCGAACAATATCGTACCTACATCCAACAGTTATTAAGTGACTATGCGAAAGGAAGTCCATCGGATGACGAAGTGGAAACAGAACTAATTTTTGACAAAGAACGGGATCATTATCAGGTTGTTTATACGGGTTGGAAAAATCGCCAGCCGATGTATGGGTGCGTATTGCATCTGAATATTAAAAATGGGAAAATTTGGATACAGTATGATGGAACAGAAATTGGTATAGCCAATGAATTGGTCAAGTTGGGTGTCCCAAAAGAGGATATTGTTTTGGCATTTCATGAACCTTTTGTGAGGCAATATACAGGGTTTGCTGTGGGTTAATTCAACCTGTAGAGGTGACCTGCTTGCACGAATTAACAACCAGCGATAATAGAAACTTGGCACAATAAAACATAACTAAGATTATTAACCCTCTATGACGACTACTGTACAAAACGCCAATCATCAAGAGTTAGTCGGCTTGATCTGGAGTATCGCCGATAAACTCCGAGGTCCCTACCGCCCCCCTCAGTATCGTCAGGTGATGTTACCGATGATTGTGCTGCGTCGTCTTGATTCTGTCCTAGAACCCACTAAGGAAGCCGTTTTAGCAGCCAAAACCAAGTATGAGAAAGTCTTGACGGGGGAGGCGTTTGAGAAGGCGATCGCGAAAGTTGCGATCGGGGGCGATCGCCAACAGCCTTTGTATAACCTCAGCGAGTTTACCTTTAAGAAGCTTTTGGGGGACTCGGAAGGATTAGCCGATAACCTCCGCGCCTATATTAATGGCTTTTCTCCCCTGGCGCGGGACATCTTCGATAAGTTTGACTTTGACAAGCAGATTCAGAAACTCGATGAAGCCAATCGCCTCTATGAAGTGATGCAAGCGATCGCGAGTCCGGATGTAGATTTGTCTCCGGCGCATCTCTCGAATCTACAAATGGGGTATTTGTTCGAGGAATTGGTGAGGAAGTTTAATGAACAAGCAAACGAAGAAGCCGGAGACCATTTTACCCCCCGTGAAGTGATTCGCCTGATGGTGAATTTGGTTTTCTGTGAGGAAGAGGATGTCTTTCAACCACAGATTTACCGCAGGGTGTACGATCCCACGGCGGGAACGGGGGGAATGCTATCTGTAGCCGAGGAACATATTAAACGGCAAAACCAGGACGCGAATTTGGAATTATTTGGGCAAGAATATAACCCCGAATCCTACGCCATTTGCTGTTCTGACCTGCTGATTAAAGATGAACCGATTAATAATCTTGTTTATGGGGACACATTAGGACTCAAAGACGCCAAGCAAAAGAGTAATAACTTTGTCCCCCACGATGGTCATAGCGATAAACAGTTTCATTATATGTTTGCTAATCCGCCCTTTGGGGTGGAGTGGAAACCGGAGCAAAATTTCATCGAGTCGGAATATCAAACCCTGGGGTTTAAGGGTCGCTTTGGCGCAGGTTTACCCCGGATTAATGATGGGTCGCTGTTGTTTCTGCAACACATGATTTCTAAGATGTACCCTGCACCGGAGGCGAAGGGAGATGGGTCACGCATTGCTATTGTGTTTAATGGTTCACCTTTATTTACTGGGGATGCGGGGAGTGGGGAGAGTAATATTCGCCGTTGGATTATCGAAAATGACTGGCTGGATGCGGTGGTGGCGTTACCGGATCAAATGTTTTATAACACGGGGATTTTTACTTATATTTGGTTGGTGACGAACAAGAAAGCATCCCACCGGAAAGGGAAAGTACAGTTAATTGATGGGACGCACCATTATCAGAAGATGAAAAAGAGTCTGGGGAATAAGCGGAATGAGTTATCCCCTGACCATATCGCGGAACTGGTGCGACTTTATGGGGATTATCAACACAATGGGATAAGTAAGGTGCAGGTTGATGGGGAAAGCCAAGAACGGGTTTGTTCTAAGATTTTTGATAATCGGGAGTTTGGTTTTCTTAAGATTACGGTAGAACGTCCCTTACGGCTGAATTTTCAAGTGAGTGAGGAACGCTTGGCGCGACTGTGGGAACAAACAGCATTTCAGAATTTGGCAACCAGTAAGAAGCGTAAAGATGAGAAGGCGAAGCAGCTTGAAATGGAGATGGGGCAAAACTTACAAAAGGAGATTATTGCTGCACTGTATTGCATGGATGGGAATAAAGTTTATTTGTCCCGTGAGGTGTTTGTTAAGGACATGGAAAAGGTCTTAAAACAAGCCGGATTAAAGCTGAAAAGTCCAGTTAAAAAGGCGATTTTAGCAGCATTGGGGGAAACTGATCCGGAAGCGGAAATCTGTCAGGATAGCAAGGGAAACGTTGAACCGGATACCAGTTTACGGGATACGGAGATTGTGCCTTTACCGGAGGATATCCCTTTACCTTTACCGTTGGAGTATGACGGCAAAACGGGATTAGATGGGTTAAATAAATTAGTCAAAGCCCATTGTTTGGCGTATCTAGAGGCGGAGGTTTTACCCCATGTCCCCGATGCTTGGATTGATTTTGATAAGACGAAGGTGGGGTATGAGATTCCCTTGAATCGGCATTTCTATGTGTATCAGCCTCCTCGCCCCTTGGCGGCGATTGAGGAGGATATTAAGTCTTTAGAGGCGGATATTATGGCGATGTTGGGGGAGGTAGTGTAAATTAGACTTAATAAGATGCAAATTTAGTGCGAGGCTGATCGGGATGATTCATTTAGGGCGGGATATTCAATCGCTTTCCACCTTTAAGCGCAATACCAGTGACTTGATTCAACAGATGAAGGAAACGGGAAATCCGATTGTTTTGACAGTAAATGGGAAAGCAGAAGTGGTTGTACAGGATGCTACTGCTTATCAGAAGTTATTGGATACCATCGAACACCTAGAATCTCTGGTGGCGATTCAAAGGGGATTAACAGATATTGACAAGGGTGAGACTCAATCCCTTGAAAGTTTTGTGACTGAGATGCAAGCTAAACATGGTATTTCAGATTAAGTTGACTCGTTATGCCAAAGAGGAAATAGAGTCGGCTTATCTTTGGTTAAAAGACTATAATTCTGCCTATGCAGACCAATGGTTTCGAGATTTGATGGATACCATCGCTACTTTACAAGAAAAGCCAAGACGTTGTGCTTTAGCCAGGGAAAATGATGATTTTTCAGAGGAGATTAGACAGCTTCTTTATGGAAAATCCAAGAGTCGATATCGCATAATTTTTACAGTTCAAGGGGAGTTTGTTTATATTTTATCTGTGCGTCGTGGGTCGAGGTCAGCTTTAGATTTTAACCCTCTCGATATGGAGTAATTTAAGGGAGACTAACATTATGCAGATAACGGTTAATTGGGAGAAAAATTAATGGCTTTAATTATTTCAGATGAACAGTTGGAAACTATCGAACTTCCGGCTGAGGTGCAGCAAAGGGCTTTACAAAAAGCCAAGGAAGGCTATGTAATGATTTTACTAGAAGCAGGAGAGATTACCAGTAGTCGGGCAGGAAAAATTCTAGGATTTTCTCGTTTAGACGTTATTGAAAGGATGAAACGATGGGGTATTTACCTTGTTGATGATTCTCAAGATTTGGAAGAATTAGCCCAGGAAGTTGAACAGGCAGAATTAATGTTACAGCAACAGAAATCTTGAATGATTATCGTTTCTGCTTATTGAGGATTCTACTTTCGGGATTTCTCCACCTTTGTATAACAAGATTTGGGAATTAGCAGGAGAGAAGGAGGACGAATAATGGGAAAGTATCAGGGGTATGAACGGTATAAGGATTCTGGTGTTGAGTGGTTGGGGGAGATTCCTGAAAGTTGGGAAATAGTTAGATTTTCACATTTCATTACTTTCCAAGAAGGACCAGGCATCATGGCTGCTGACTTTCGCGATGAAGGGATACCACTACTGCGAATTCACAACTTAAAACCTGGATTTGTAGATTTAGAAGGTTGTAATTATTTAGATCCTGAAAAAGTAGAGAAAACTTGGAAGCACTTTAAGTTAAAACGCAATGATATTCTGATAAGTTGTTCTGCATCAACAGGCTTAATTTCTATTGTAGACGAAAAATCAGAAAATTCTATAGCATACACAGGAATTATCCGTTTAAATCCTGCACGTTGCGAAATTAACAGGCAATTTATTCAAGTTCTAGTAGGTTCTGATCTATTCTTCACTCAGATTGATTTGTTGAAAACAGGTACAACGATCCAACATTACGGTCCGGTACATCTTAGACAAATCAAGATAACTCTTCCGCCACTAGAAGAACAGAAGACGATCGCGCAATTTATCGACCACAAAACCAGCCAAATAGATGCCCTCATTTCCAAGAAAGAAGCCCTCCTCGAAAAACTCGACGAAAAACGCACCGCCCTCATCAGCCACGCTGTCACCAAAGGACTCGATCCAACCGTCCCCATGAAAGATTCTGGCATCGAGTGGCTAGGTGATATCCCTGCACATTGGAGAGTTGTCAGACAAAGATTTTTAGTTTCAATGCAAGGTGGTAGTACACCGAGTAAAAGCAATCCTGAATTTTGGGATGGAGAAATACCTTGGATTTCTCCGAAAGATATGAAGAAGGAAAGATTAACTTCCTCCATTGATAAAATCACAAATGAGGCACTAAAGGAGACATCAATTCATTTACATTCTCAAGGTAGTGTCTTAATTGTGGTTAGAGGAATGATATTAGCTCATTCTTTTCCCGTTGCAATTAATGATGTTGATGTGACGATAAACCAGGATATGAAAATCCTGAAAACAGTTCTCAATCCAGAATATTTGGCAATACTTTTGCGGGGAATCAAAAATCTTATATTAAGCATTGTAGAAGAGTCTGCACATGGTACAAAAGTGCTAAGGACTGATTTGTACAAAAACATTAGACTGCCAGTACCTCCACTGAATGAACAAGAAGAAGTTGTTAATAAGATTGAAAAGATAACTACATCTTCGGATCAAATGTCAAGAACTATAGAAACTGCCATTGACCTCCTAAAAGAATATCGCACCGCCCTAATCACCAACGCCGTAACAGGCAAAATCGACGTGCGCCAAGTCCCCATTCCTCAACCCTAGAAACCCCTATGAACACCGAATATCACGTTAAACTCATCCAACAAGGGAACACCCAAACCCTACCCATTCCCCCAGAACTTAACCTAGACACCACAGACGTTATCATCCGCCAAGAAAATGGCAAACTGATTATCGAACCCTATCAAAAGAAATCCCTTCTCAAAATTTTCTCCACCCTCGAACCCATAGACGAAGAATTCCCCGATATTGACGAAGGATTATTACCCCTAGATGACATCAAACTTTAACCTACTTAATTCATTAAAAACCATGACTCAAATCACCCTATCCGACCTCCCTGAATCCCTCCAAACCCTACTCACCCAAGCCATCCAAACAGGTGAACCCCTCACCATTACCCAAAATAATCAACCCCTTGCCATTATTTCTCCGATTAAAAAAAGTAAACGCCCAGCTTTTGGCTCCGCAAAGGATAGCGGTAAAATTATCAAAGATATTGTAGAAGCCCAGCCCTATGACTATCAAAGCCAAACCTTTAAAGACCTCTTAGACAAGGTTGAACCCGTCCCCCCAGACTTTGACCCTGACCAAGTAAATCACCCCTAATAAAAATGTACGGGCTTGGTAACCAAGCCCCTACTCATCCTCACCGTAATTATGGGTATTTAACCGGACATGATATCATCGATCAACAGTAATTGACCATGCACCAAGAAAAAGACTTTGAAAACATCATCGAACGGGAACTCCTCAACCACTACGGCTATTACCGAGGAAACCCAAAAAACTACGACCCAGACACCGCCCTTTTCCACAGTGAGATTATCAACTTTATCCAAACCACCCAACCGAAAAAATGGGAAAAACTGACTCGCACCAGCCCAGGAGAAGCCCAAAAAACCCTCATCGCCAGCCTCACCAAAGAACTCAAAAGTCGGGGAATGCTTGATGTCCTCCGTAACGGCTTCAAATGCTACGGTAAAACCTTCAAAGTCGCCTACTTCCAACCCAACACCGGGATGAACCCGGAAACCATCGCCCTCTACAGTAAAAATCGCCTCACCGTTACCCGCCAAGTCACCATCAAAACCAACGGAATTCCCGATATTCTCCTCAGTCTCAACGGCTTACCCATCGCCACCATCGAACTGAAAAACCAACTCACCGGACAAACCTACCGCAACGCCATTGACCAATACCAAACCGAAAGAGACCCCAAAGACCCCCTATTTCGCTTCAAAGAACGTTGCTTAGTTCACTTCGCCGTTGATACCGAAGAAGTCTGGATGACCACCAAACTCGCTGGAACTGAAACCTACTTTCTCCCCTTCAATAAAGGCAATAACCATAGCGCCGGAAATCCCCATGTTCCAGGAGAATACCGCACCAGTTACCTTTGGCAAGAAGTCCTCCAACGCGATAGTATTTTAGACATTCTCGCCCGTTTCCTCCACCTAGAAACCAAAGAAATCCAAACTCCCACCGCCACCGGAATCAACTACCAAACCAAAGAAACCCTGATTTTCCCCCGTTACCATCAACTCGATGTCGTGCGGAAACTCATCACCCACACCAAACAGCATCAGTCAGGACATAACTACCTAATCCAACATTCAGCCGGATCAGGAAAATCTAACTCCATCGCCTGGTTAGCCCATCGCCTCGCCAACCTCCACAATGACCAAGATGAAAAAATCTTTGATACCGTCATCGTGATCACCGATCGCAAAGTATTAGACAGCCAACTCCAAGACACGATTTATCAATTCGACCATAAAACCGGAGTCGTTCACAAAATAGATGAAAACACCCAACAACTCGCAAAAGCCCTGGGTAAGGGTGTCCCCATCATCATCTCCACCATTCAGAAATTCCCCTTTATTTCCCAAGCCATCCAAACCCTAGAGAAAAAAGGCAAAACCGTCACCATCACCACCAAAGACAAACGCTTCGCCATTATCGTCGATGAGGCACACAGTTCCCAAAGCGGAGAAACCGCCGCCGAACTCCGAGGAATCCTCAACAACGATGGGATTGAAGCCGCCATCGCCCACCAACTCCTCGACGATGAACCCGATGATAACCTCAGCGAAGCAGCCCAACGAAAACTATTACGAACCCAACTCACTCGCACCAAACAACCCAACCTCAGTTACTTCGCCTTTACCGCCACCCCCAAACAACGCACCCTCTTACACTTCGATGAACCCGGAGAAACCGGACAAGCCCCCTTTCATCTCTACACCATGCGCCAAGCCATTGAAGAAGGCTTTATTAAAGACGTACTCGCCAACTACACCTGTTACGCCCGTTATTACCAGTTAGTAAGCCTCTTTGAGGATGACCCCAACCTCCCCCGACGCAAAGCAGCCAGGGAAATCGCCCGTTTTGTCGAACTCCACCCCCACAACATCGCCCAGAAAGTTGAAATCATTGTTGAGCATTTCCGTAACCATACCCGCCATAAAATCGGGGGTAGGGCTAAAGCAATGGTTGTGACGCGATCGCGTGAACAGGCGGTTAAATACAAACTGACCTTCGATCACTACATCAAAGACAAAGGCTACACCGACATTAAATCCCTCGTCGCCTTCTCCGGTTCAGTCCCCCTCAAAGCGTTCCCCGATGAAAGCTTTACCGAAGTGAGTATGAATGGCGGTATCAAATCCACCGAAATCCCAGAAAAATTCGCCAGCGATGACTACCAAGTGCTACTCGTCGCCAACAAATTCCAAACAGGCTTTGACCAACCCCTCCTCCACACCATGTTCGTCGATAAACGCCTTGCTGGAGTCCAAGCCGTGCAAACCCTCTCCCGCCTCAACCGTACCGCCCCAGGGAAAGAAGACACCTTCGTTCTAGATTTTGTCAACCCACCCGAAGACATCTATAAAGCCTTTAAACCCTACTACGAACAAACCCCCGTTGGCGAAACCGCTGACCCCCAACAACTGAATGACCTCGCCTTTCAACTCTATGAATGGCGACTCTTTAGCGAAGAAAATGTTAACCAATGGTGTGAAATCTGGTTCCGTCCCAAAACCTCCCTCACCGGAGGAGAACACAAAAAGCTCAATACCCTACTCGACCCCATTATCAACCAATACAAAACCCTAGAAGCAGCCGAACGAGACCAATTCCGCAGCCAACTCACCAGCTTCCGTAACCTCTACCTTTTCCTCGCCCAAATCATCCCCTACCAAGATTCCGACCTAGAAAAACTCTATGCTTATAGTCGCTTCCTCCTGAAGAAACTCCCCCGCAGTACCGATGCGCCTAACGTAGACCTATCAGGGGATATCGAGATGAAGTTCTATCGCCTCCAAAAAATCAGTGAAGGCAAAATCGACCTCAACGAAGGCGAAGCCAACCCCCTCAAAGGAGCAATCGCAGTAGGGACACGCCAACCGGATAAAGAGGTTCCCCTCTCCCAACTCATCGACTCCCTCAACGAACGCTTTGGCACCGACTTCACCCCCGCTGACCAACTCTTCTTCGAGCAAATCACCGAAACCGCGATCGCAAACAACCACCTCAAGCAAGCCGCCCAGGTCAACACCAAAGAAAACTTCGCCCCCGTCCTCGACCAACAGCTTGAAAACCTCTTCATCGAACGCATGGAGGGGAATGAGAAGATATTTATGGAGGTGATGAACAACCAGGAGTTTAAACAAGTCGTCTTTGAAAAACTGCTCGAATCAATCTATAAGCAGCTAAATTCATAGGCGACACAGAATGAAGATTTGGTAAATCCGGGTTTCCTACCTCCGTTATAATTGAGTCCGCGTAGGCGGACTTTGTTTGTGTAGCAGCGATTTTAATCGCCATGGCTGTTGTAGAGACTCGCGCTATAATCGCCAGATTTAGCGAAGGGAGTATGTCAACCAATCAAAGATTATGGGTGCAGCAAAGCCAGCCCCCTCTCGCCTCCCCCATTATAGGTAGAGCCGTATCTACAGCTACAGAAAGATGATCTTTTAGAGTCTGTTTGATTTCCTAGTGGGTATGACGTAAATAACTAACGGAGAATAATCATGCCTTATCAAAACGTCGAAGAATTACCAAACGACGTAAAAGAACAACTACCTCAAGGCGCTCAACAGATTTTCTGTGCTGCCTATAATAGCGCATCTCGCGATGGACTAAACGATAACCAAGCCCATCAAGTTGCTTGGAATTCGGTTAAAAACAGCTACGAACAGGGTGAACATGGTCAATGGCAGCACAAAGCCGAAGGTGGTGCTGGTGTCAGCTCTACAGGTACGATGCCTGGTGCCTAATTACCTGTATTTCCTACTTAGCATATCCTCACTATAAAGCGCTGGAGGTATAGCCAAAGGTTGTACCAAAGGAAGCCTACACTGACCCTACGGGTACAGTGTAGGAGGATTTCACTGAAACGATGCTCTAATCAGCGCTGGCTACCAAGCCATTTCCACGACCAACATATTTGATCACTTCGACACCATTTTCTTCCAGAATCACTAGCGGTTCCTGATTTTCACCTAATTCAATACGCTTAACCTTTACTGCGCCATTTAACAAAGAATCTCCCGCCCGCACATAGCGACTGGTTGTGTTCGCTGAGGCTTTGATAATCGCGTTCCATTGTCCATCAAGCTGCATCACACCACTCACTTCTACCCCATCAGCGAGTTCAGTGGAAGGGGGAGGTGGTTCCTCAATAACAGTTATCTCACTAGGAGTTGGAGAAGGTTGAGGCTTGGGTTCTTGAGTTTTAGGGGCTGCGGGTTCAGGTGATTTTTCTTTCGCGGATGGAGTGGGAGAGGATTGAGTTGGGGAGGGTTGGCGTTTAGGTTCTGAAGTTGGGGAAGGTTGAGTTTTGGCTGGAGTTTCAGGGGCTTTAGGCTGGGAGGGTTGCGTTTTGGCAGGTTGAGGCTGAGTCGGTGGAGTTGTCTTTGTTGGAGTAGACTGTTGAATGGGTGCAACCGTAACCGTATTAAACGGATCTTGACGCTCTTTGGCAACGGGTATCTTGACTGATTGGCTAGGCGGAATCAGTCCGGCTGGCGGTGGAGGAACTAGGGTTTTGCTTGGATTGTTGGCAGTTTCAGCTTCAGGTTGTTTAGGCGCTGTTGCTACAGCCGATTCAGGTTGTGGGGTTTGACTGACTTGGTTATTTTGACGGGTGCAGCTACTGACGAGCAGAGCAACTAGAGCTAAACCAGCGACCCACCGCAGCTTATTCATAGGGATAACCTGAGTTCTCTTTCTTTAGAATAGCCTTTCTGGAGAAATTAAGACTAAATGGAAATATCTTGCTTACAGCTAAGCGAGTAATAGCACTCAGCTTAGGGTATTATTTGGCGATATCTTAGCTATAAACCAACCAAATCAGCATCAACGCCTCTATTGTCAGATCCTGTCAGATAGCCTACGTCAATAGCTCCAGAATAGCTGGGGCTAGGAAACTCTTGAGGCGCAGCTTCTTTCTCGGCTTGAGTTTTCTGTTGACTCGGTAAACCGCTTTGTAGTTCGAGAGCGATCGCGAGCCATTCAGATAGGGAGATACCAGCACTGTCAGCTTGTCGCTTCAAGGCTGCATACACTTCATCACTAAGTTCTAGCGTTACAACTTGGCTCACGGCTGTTCCCTCAACGATTGCTATACAACCCTAGAGTAACATTCCAACCTACAGGAGTGGAACCGCAGTGCGCGATCGCACATTATTGGGTATCCTTTGGATTACTCAAAATAAATTCTAAAGGGTTCCGCTAGAATACCTAATATCTGATTTAACTGAGGAATAAAATATTCAGTCAAATCAATTTTTACCCGATCCTTTTCTAACAGTATAAACTTCCAGTTCGTTCCGGTTGAAACAGCACCATACACCGCTTGCTGTTCTCGTCCATTACGAGTGTTAAATATTTGGGCGGCAACCATTTGAGCCACACATTGTCCCAAACCAATGCGGATATCATTATCTTTGGCTTCAACTAAGGTTAAAACAGGAGCAGTTACCAGTGATTGATTGCTGGATGCACTTAACATAAAATCACAAGCCCCCGTTAAACCTTTAGCGTCATCAACATTAAACGTATTTCCCGAAAAATAACCAATTTTGTTCTGAAATCTGCGCCTTATCTCCAACAATATTGGCGTAATAATTAATTCAGAACGAGCTTTTTCTGTACTAATACTTACGGCTAAATCTAAGTTTTCTTCTAAGGTTTCCTGAAGGCGTTGGGAAGGTTCAATCGGGGCAACCTGCCTAAAAAAATGAGGAATATCCTCAACGGTTAATTCCAGGTTAGAAACGGCTTGGTCAAGACTTTTGAAGTCACTGTATGACATAGTTCCAGAGTCAGCAGCGAAATGGGAATAGGATAACCAGCATTAATCAATGAGCCGTTCTTGGGACGATAAACGATAGAATCACTCAAGCTTGAAACTGGGACAACAACCAAGCGCTCACTTTACCATGATTCATTTGCCGACTACGCCGAAACGCTTCTTCTAATAGAGAAATCTCTAAACCAGGAAACACCTGAGATTGGTAAATTCGCCGACTCCCGCCATTTTGAATTTCAAAGGCGATAACCTGAACATTTTTTACATCAATAATCCAATACTCCCGAACTCCCAAGGATTCGTAGAGGAGACGTTTTTCTCCTTTGTCATCGGCTAAAGAAGAATAGGCAACTTCAATGACTAAATCCGGGGGTGGGTAGGTATCGAGATTGATAATTGTCGCTTCCCAAGGGACTACTTCCGCCTTCTCACCAACATAAAACGAGACATCCGGTTGTGCTTCCTCACAGCCCGTCTTACGATACGTGCAGTTATCATGACCATCAAAATCAATCTGATTGAGTCCTGCAAAGAGGCAGACGGCGTGAATAACGATAAGGTGGTCACGGGAATGGGGGTTACCCGGTGGAGACATCTCTAGCCTCATGCGTCCGTTATAGTAGTAGCCTTTCGCTTTTTCGTATGCTGGATCACTGATTGCCTGAAGGTATTCCTCCCAAGTCGCATTGACCCAGGTATCGGTTGGTAGTTTGGCTTGCAGTTGACTCATGACAACCTTGCTATGGCTCGCGATCGCTAATATGTAACTTAACACGAATGGCACGCTCAGATGAGGATGGTGGGCAATTCCCACCCTACGATACAGGGTTTCGGCGATCCCAAAATGCTTGTTGAGCGTGCCATTGAACTTAATACCAAAATCCCCGACTTCTTCAAGAAATCGGGGATCTCATCTAATTCACGTTAGTGTGACAATCCGGTATTACTTGTCTCCAGCCAAGGCTTTTCGATAGTCTTTAAACGACTGATAGCACTCTTGTTGATTATAGAGGTGACATTGGTCGGTAATTTGTTTCATCAACGACCAAGAAAAACGGCATTCGCGTAGTTCATCTCCCCAATTCTCCTTGAGAATCCGATGCGCTAACCGCAAATTATAGGACGGAATCGCACTGGAAACGTGATGAGGAATGTGAACATTAATGTCATGGCAGAGAAATTCTACCCAACGGGGATAATCACAGTGAACCGAACCAAATAATTGAGCCTCAGCCTCATTCCATTCCGGTTCCGGGGTAAAGGGAATATCGGGTGCTGTGTGGTGAACAATGGTGAAAGTACTCATCCAGAAATGGTACACCAACCAGGGAATCAGCCAGAATTTGACGACTCCCCATACACCTGTTGTCGCAATGAGTAAGGGAAATGCAACAGCAGCAAAACCGATAACAAGCAAGGCTGAAAACTTGACTTGAGAACGCTGTTTCCCCTGGAAATTACCCCAGTTAAAATGCATTAATGCCCAGTGGAATATCGAGCCAATCCACCATAATCGACCTCGTATTAGCTGGTAAAACAACTTCACTAAAACCGAGTGGCTGGCATAATACTCTACTGTAAAGGGTTCCCATGCATTATCTTCGCCAAGCTTATTCGTGTGGGCATGATGGTAGTTATGGAGAATGCGCCAGCTATGAAAGGGATAAATTAAAGGTAAAAATGCCAGGTGTCCCACCAAATCATTCACCCAACGGCGATTGGCAAAGGAACGATGACCGCAATCATGACCGATGACAAAAAAGCCAGTCAATGCTGTACCGGTGAAAATCCATAATAGCGGTAAACAAAACCAGGGTGCAAGCGCTAAACCCCCATAGCCTAGACCCACCATTAAAATATTCACCAGAACCACTGTCCAGGCTTGGCGACGGTTTTTTTGAAACACTTCACGCGGTAACGTCTGCAAAATGTCTCTCAACCTTAAAGTAGTCGTAACCTTTTTTAAGGAGTAATCGGGAGTTTGTTCTTTGATTGTCGATATAGTCATGAAAGAATTCAATACATGAGATTTAGTGAATTGCGAATAGTCAGGCAAAAAAAATCCTGCCCAGTCATCTATTCTTGGCAGATAGAAGGGTATCTCCTTGTGCTGATCACTCAGAGTTGACAAAACTTAGCACCCCGAGAATGAGTTCTGGGGTGCAAAAACAGCATCAATCAAACCAAACACTACTGTTCCCCTTAATTATTGGCGTCGGATTGTGCCGTAGCCAACCGTTGTTTTTGGAGGATTTGGAGCTGCTGCAAGAGTGAATCTACTTCTGCTTGCAAATGTAGATACTTGACTTGCTGATCAGCCTGGTAAATCGACTTCATTAATTTTATCAGGCGTTGGTCACTCGTGCCGCTTACCGTCCCGCGATCGCTCTCAGTTGCAGCTTCCCGATTCGGGTTTGGTGGACAGATTACACTAGATGAACGATTTAGCATTCGTTAAATAGTTATTTTTACTTACTCACACCACAGGCTATTGTATACTGAACATCAAGTTTTGTTGCATCATATAGGTCAATTTTATGACTGGCTGAGGTATCCATTACGAAAGCCAACGGACTTGATAGGCTGGAACCCCCATCTGTCAAGTATTTTCCTCGCGGTAGGCAAATAGCGTTAGCCCGGATGGGAAGTCGCCTTTGACAGTGATAACACGACCCTTTAGCTAACGCCTAACGCCTCACGCCATATCTGTACCCAGATTGGCGTGAGATGGATAGGCGGTTAATCGATGGGATTCAATATGCCATCGATTAACAACTTTCTAATCAATCCGCGAATTACATCAGATTGGGTTGTTTGTGTTACTTTGCCGAATTTGGCTAAATGCTCATATTCCCTATCTGATACTCGCGTTGTCACTTGCTTCATAGTTGTCAAACCAATTTCAATTTGCTACTATTGTAGGACAGGTT
>NZ_JAVJRX010000065.1:0-17701 GCF_040219735.1 Coleofasciculus sp. G1-WW12-02
TCCCCACTCAGTTAGTTCTCTCCGTGCCGGAGCAAAAGGGGCAAGCCTTCGCCTCTGCCAAACTGCTGTACTCGACTCATAGCCAAAACGAGGCGAAGCCTTCCCCCTTCATCGGATTTCCACGACCCCTGAATCCTTACAGATAATCAGTACAAAACTTTTGAGCTGATTCGTCAGGAATGGTTAGCCGCATTCTCCTACTATACCAACATTCCAGAAGCTGAACTACAAAAGGCAGCTAATCCCATTTTAGATGACCTGATTGAGGGATGTGAAGAAGCGCTACAGAGTGAGATTGAGAGAGGGAGACTCGCGGCGCATGAGGCAAAATCAGCATTCCGTCATCAAATCGTGCGGGATGAACTGGCGGCAATTCAAAAGACGCTTAACCTATTAACAGCGCCACAAAAACCCGATATTAAAGCGATTCTAACCTTTGAGGAAAACTATCGTAAGCACGTTGGTGTGGCATAATTCGATTAGTAAAGCCACCTAGCTTTTTTCAATAATTTTCTTTATTGCTCAGTTTCGGATTATATCTGGGTTGATTTTTTTTAGTCTAAACTCCAGTATTTAGTGATTCAATGAACCTGTAATATAAAATCATAAACTTTTTAACTTTAGGTTTAATCTTTTTTAGCTTGATCTTAATTTCCTCTACTAAAGGTGTTTGTTTATCATTAAAAATTTGATTTTCAAATTTCTTCAAATCCAGTTTAATTTCCTCCATTAAAACTGTTTGTTTATCAAGCTTAGCCTTCAAAATACTAGCGATTTTAATGACACTATTCTTACGGATGAGTAACTCACGCGCCCAATCTTCATCTCCCTTTTGCACTGCAAGCTTAGCTCGTTCTTGACATCTGATTGCTACCCTTTGGATTTGGCGATAGTGTAGTTGATTAAATTTTTGAGCAACAATCATCTCAATTGCCTGATAAAATAATGCACTATCATCTACTTGACGTAACTGCCTAATTAGCTGATCCAAACTTGCCAAATCTTTTTGTTGCTCTAGAATTAATCGATATAAGAGCTTAAATTTTCCGTTGTTCAGTTCCTCCTTCCAACAAATTAATATAGCTATCGCCTGCAAACGAGCTGGCAAACGAACATCTATCTGCAAGATGGTTTCTTTTATTTTATGAGCAGTCTGGTTTTGAAGCTTGGTTGCGAGCGCTTCTTCCCTGGGAGGGTAAAGGAATTGCAACAGCATCATTCGATCTGCTAAGTAAGCTTCCCTACGCAAAACGTTTTCTTCCATTACCTGGAAGGCAAGCTTTATACGGCTATCATCTAGCCGACTAATAGTATTATGGATCTGCTCGTTAGCCTTTGCGATCATACTCTGTGTCTTAAGTAAGTCCTTCTTCGTCTTGGCTTCAGAAATTTTAATGTCTAGAGCAATTAGCTGGCGATTAAGGTTATCTACCAGGGCAGTTTGCTCATCAAGCTGGGCTTTCAATATAGTAGCCATTTCATGTGCGGAGTTTGCTCCACTTTGGACTTGATTGTATTGTAGGTGGATGCGTTTTTGAGTTGCACTAGCTCTAGTAACAGCTTGACGTAGCTGTATCCGATCTTCTTGCATCTCAATAATGGACTGTTCTCGTATTATTTCTGGATCTTCAGTTTGCCCTACAGTTTTATTAAAATAGGTTATAATCAGCAAATCAATGCCTCCTAAAAGTCCTACTACTCTATCAGTCAATCCGGTAAGATTGATTTGAACAAACCGTTGGATCTGCCCAAATAGTTTAGCCACTCCATTTTTCATTGGTCTTTCCTCAACTTAATGAATGATTTTGAGGCATTAATTATACGGAATTTACCCAGTAACAAAAAAAATCGAGCTTTTAGAGTAAGCTGGCTAAAAGTTCGCGTCCCGTTAAAACGGGTTCAAAGACACCTGCTGAGGAGTTCAAATTCCGGGCAATTTAGTTCGAGTCTATTAAAATGGACTAAAATTATTATTCAGTCAGCTTTAGCTGACTTGAGCTTTTAGCCTTGGGTTTGAACCCAAGGCGATCCAACTTTAGCTTACAAGCATGGAAAAAGGTATAGTTTTTAGTATCTGGCTGGGATTAATGGGTTGGGTGGCTCAACCGAGTTTGGCGTTACCTCCCCCAGATGACCTACCCGAAGAGGTGTTGAGAACCGAGATTATCACGGAGGCGCGATCGCCTATCGATGGGGAACTGCTTACAGCCGCAGAATACGCCCAACTTAAAGCTGAATTAGCCCAGCGATCAACCCCCCCGGAACTCGATCCTGAGATCCAGCACAATGTTTTTGTGCTGCAACTGCTTGATCTGTGGCGGACAGTCACACCGTTTTAGCCGAAGCAAAAAACGCCGGAAGCCGCACCCTGTCCTCAAGGATAGCCCTGGATCGGTTACCAAACCGAGCAAATATAACTCTTGCTTATACCCCAAGTTTTCCCAAATGTGTAGAAAAAATCAAAAAAGTATATAAATATTAAAGTTATTTAAGACCCACCTTTCATTCACTGAAGTAGATAGCTTGATGTTTCCCATGATTGCTCCTGAACAAATTGACCGAATTGTCTGGAATCAACATCACGACCCCTTTGAAATACTGGGTCCACACCAATTAGAACAGGATGGAAAGACCATCTGGACAGTGCGGGTGTATTTCCCTAATGCTGACGCCGTGTGGGTTGTGCTTCCAGAACAACGCCAAGACTATCCGATGCAATCGGTGCATCATCCTCACTTTTTTGAATGCCAGATCGATATAAAGGAACTGGCAAACTACCAGTTACGCCTCAAAGAAGGCGAACACGAGCGAGTTATCTACGATCCCTACGCCTTCCGTTCGCCGCGCTTAACCGAATTTGATCGGCATCTATTTGCCGAAGGGAATCATCATCGCATCTACGAGAAACTAGGAGCCCATCCCACGGAAATAGATGGAGTTCAGGGTGTCTACTTTGCCGTTTGGGCTCCGAATGCTCGCAACGCTTCGGTTTTAGGCGATTTTAACCACTGGGATGGGCGCAAGCACCAAATGCGGAAGGGTGACACGGGCATTTGGGAACTATTTATCCCGGAAGTGGCAGTGGGAGACCCTTACAAGTACGAAATCAAAAACTATGATGGGCATATTTACGAAAAATCTGACCCTTATGGTTTCCACCAAGAAATCCGCCCCAAAACCGCCTCGATTGTTGCCGATCTTGATGCCTACACCTGGAATGATCAGGAATGGATGGAGCAGCGCCGCCATACCGATACGCTGACTCAGCCAATTTCTATCTATGAAATGCATTTAGGCTCTTGGCTGCATGGTTCTTCAGCCGAACCCCCCATTGGAGCGGATGGGAAGCCTGAACCCGTGGTTCTGGTGTCTGATCTCAAACCCGGAGCGCGATTTCTTACCTATCGGGAATTGGCGGATCGCTTAATTCCTTATGTTAAAGAGCTGGGATTTACGCATATTGAGCTACTCCCCGTCGCCGAGCATCCCTTTGACGGCTCTTGGGGCTATCAGGTTACAGGATACTATGCCTGCACCTCTCGCTATGGGACACCCGACGATTTAATGTATTTCGTGGATCAGTGTCACCAGAATGGGATTGGGGTGATTGTGGACTGGGTACCGGGTCATTTCCCCAAAGATGGTCACGGTTTGGCATTCTTTGATGGGACTCACCTGTATGAACATGCTGACCCCCGCAAGGGTGAACATAAAGAGTGGGGAACCTTAGTTTTCAACTATAACCGCAACGAAGTCCGTAACTTCCTGGTGTCCAACGCCTTATTCTGGTTTGACAAATACCACATTGATGGGATTCGCGTGGATGCTGTCGCCTCAATGCTTTACCTGGACTATTGCCGAAAACCAGGAGAATGGGTAACCAACCAGTATGGGGGGAGAGAACATATTGAAGCCGCCGATTTCCTGCGACAGGCGAATCATGTGATCTTTAGCTATTTTCCTGGTATCCTCTCCATTGCTGAAGAGTCAACGGATTGGCCCATGGTATCTTGGCCCACGTATGTTGGCGGATTGGGCTTTAATTTGAAGTGGAACATGGGTTGGATGCACGACATGCTGGATTATTTCCACATGGACCCCTGGTTCCGCCAGTTCCACCAGAATAATATCACCTTCAGTATGTGGTATCACCATGCTGAAAACTACATGCTGGCGCTGTCTCACGATGAGATTGTTCATGGTAAGAGCAACATGATGGGCAAAATGCCTGGGGATGAGTGGCAAAAATTTGCCAATATCCGTTGCTTATTTACCTATATGTTCACTCATCCCGGCAAGAAAACTCTGTTTATGAGCATGGAGTTTGGTCAGTGGAGTGAGTGGAATGTCTGGGGCGATTTAGAATGGCATTTACTGCAATACGAACCCCATCAGCAATTGAAGCTGTTTATGGCTGATCTGAATCAAGTCTATCGGCGAGAATCTGCCCTCTATACCCAAGATTATGCCGAAGCGGGGTTTGAATGGATTGATTGTAGTGACAATCGCCATAGCGTGGTGGCATTTATCCGCCGTGCTAAGGATTCTGAAGAGTTTGTTGTCACGGTTTGCAATTTCACACCCCAGCCCCATAGCCATTATCGGATCGGGGTTCCAGAAATGGGCTTTTACACAGAGCTGTTTAACAGTGATGCTCGCGAGTATGGTGGGAGTAATATGGGGAATTTAGGCGGTAAGTGGACGGATGAATGGTGGTTCCACAATCAACCCTATTCTCTGGACTTGTGCTTACCTCCCCTGGGTGTGTTGATTCTCAAGCTCAACCGGGAGAAGACAGCCACCGCCCTGCGATCGGAGTAGTTTTAAGTCTACCATTTTAGAGTCTCCCGTCATCTTTAACGTAACGGGAGACTAATTGCACCATAACTAGGTTGCCCAAGGCGATTTAACCGAGTATAGGAAATCATTGGTTACAATGGTTGGAGTTAGTGGTCGTTGAGATGCTGATAGCTATAGAAGGCGTAGGTATCAAATAAGGCTGCCACAAAGCTACAGGTCAAGCTAATCACGACCAAACCCTCTACAGCACAGCCGCTGCCGAAAATCGCCAGAAACTGCAACAAGTCGTTTGCGCCTGTTTGACCGAGAGTTCCCAAGCCAGGAACCCAGCTCAGGGTACACAGAAAGGCGAAAAATGCCAAGAAGAGTACAACGGGAGCAATAAAGCTGAGCAGGGTGGTTAAAGCAAGGGAACGAATCAGTGTAGGTAGAGTAGTCATAAAATAGTTAGCTCGTTATGGCAACTGAGTGAACAGATAGTTAGTATCGCCCTTAATCGGCGCTCTCTATATCACAATAGGCGCGATCGCCACGAATAACGAAAATTGTCAGAAATCTTAAATCTTCATTAAGAATCTTGGTAAAACTCCGTAAATTTTACCAAGCAGGCGACAACAAATTAAAATATATCGCCCTTTCGGGTGAAGTCAATCGACTTCAATGTTAAGTACATCGGCGGGTATCTGGTTGATCAGATAACCACGGGATGGTTTTTGTTGATCAAGCGAGCGACAAGGGGGAGGAGAGGGGAGACGGAACCAGACGTGATCAAACTCGTTCCAGAGACGTTGCAACTGTAGATTAATCGCACTGTCGGCTAAAATCCCCATGACTACCTGATTGATACCCAGTAAGTCGGGTAAATCACCCCGGACATAAATTTTGCCACTTATTACAGCCGCATCCAATGTCACAGAGCCAGTAATGATATCTCTGAGGGTTTCAGCATCACTGCAAAAATGAACGGGTTGGGGTTCCGCTAGGGATTCGATGTGAACCTGTAACTGCTCATTTTCTTGAGCCCACAGTCGCAACTGAGTTCCATCTAGCTCAATCACAGCCGTTTTGCCAGAAACAGTCTGAACCAACCTGCGCCAAGTCGAACCTCCTTGGCTCCGAAGGATGTCCACCAAGCGATATAACCATTGAGCCAACTGTTCATTAGGTTGGCTGGATGTATAAACCATAGAAAGTTTTGAGTTTTGAGTTTTGATTGGGGTTGAGGAAGTATTCCAGAGGTATCATGGCGCTTGTGTAGGGGCTCTTTTGACTATTATCGTTTTTTACCTCGCCTAGATGGGACTAAACCCGCCCAATTTGATGGAATAGATTTTACAGGTTTAATGGGCGCAAGACGAGGCGCCCCGACAATTTCTGCACTAATCCATCAAGCTAGCTGTGTCTCACCACGTTACGAATAAGTCGGAATCGGCGGTAAATCCGGTGCTTCCTCAAGGTTGCTCATATTATCCGCATCAACCTCACCTGTCGTGAGGAAGCGGAAGGTTTCCTGATATAAACTCTTCCAGAAACGATTCGTCATCCCCTGACTTACTTCTGTCGGATCTACCATAGGATGAGGTACAAGGTCACTCGCAGGATAGAGATAGTAGCAGTGTCCCTTGCCTTTCCCACCCAACTGCTCAAAGAATCTTTGGTTGGTTTTAAGATCAGCCGCGTCTTCGTTCTCCGTTAATACCAAAAATGTGGGAATTTTCTCTAAGGTTTTTCGATTTTTATCACTACGAACAAAGGCACCAAAACGGTTAGCAGCCGTTAAACATCCTACAGGAAAAGTAATATTGTTTTCCCAAGAAAATTCTTTCAAGTCCAAGGGACCTGTGAGGTTAATGTAACGCTCATTAATTTCATTAGACACTTCCAAAAGTGGAGCATAAGCCACCACATTTTTAATCCGGTCAGGTCGAGACGCCGCCAGCCCTAGGGCAACTGCACCACCAACAGAGAGTCCCACCGTATAAATCGGTCCTGGCATCGCATCCAGTTCTGCCAGACGTTCCTGTGCATCTGTCAAATACTGTAGATGGGACGACGTGAAATAGCGATCAAAATCGGGGTCATTGGGTCGCTCAATTGCCAATGCCATATCCAATAACTGAGGTGCCATTTTTATGATCCGACCAATCAGCGCCATCTTCTGAAACGTTGTCAATCGCTGAAATTGCCCTTGGGATTTATAATCACGATTAGACAAGAAAAGGTCTAAAACGGCATCTTTTCGGGCTTCTTCACGGAGGGGATCACGAAATTTCGGCTTGAGGTCAACTTGGGGCCAATAACTATCAGGTGGTACAAACCCATGACCAGCCAAGGGAATTTGATAGATATTGAACCCGTTGCGAAAGAGGTAATCACCCACAAGAAACATTTGCATCGGTTTAGCTGAGAAGCCATGAAAGATCATGACTGTTCCGCGAATTGATTCTCCCGGTTCATGCATCTGATAAAAGGGAGCGACTCCTTCGCGTTTGTCTGGGTGGCATATCCAGGAAATGTAGTAGTTTTCAATCGCTTTTTTTGTTTGAGCGATTTGATCAGCCGTTGGATTAATCATGGTGTTTGAGTTTGTTGTCATAGCTTAGAGATTTTGACCTTTCATGACCGTCGAGGGCATGGTGAGTGATTGTGTAGGGGCGGGTTTCACTATTATCGTTTTGTACCTCACAAAAGATGTGACTTAACCCGCCCAGACTGAGTTTTGAATTCACCAGAGAATTGTTTTATCGGGTATGGCGGTTCTCAATTTTTGGGGAATACATGGATTCATGTCACCCAGCGGGAATCTACTGGAGCGTCTATATCCCTTCGTCTTTATCTAATAGAGATTTAAATTTTGCCAGATTTGAAGGTCGGTAATCCAAGACTTTTTGCCAACGTTGTTTAACACTCTCATGCAGATCATCAAAGTCATCACTAACTTCGCGCATCTTGCGTCCAGTTTTGAAGGTTAACCGACCAATAAGAGTCTGCGGTTCAGCGCTAAACTTGATAGTTGGGTCAGGATGAATGCCATATTCGATAACCGTTGGATCAAGTTCGATCCCAAGACGCTGTTGCTGGCGCAATTGCTCAATGGAGTCAATCATCCACTGCAATGCTCCATCCGAGAAACCACTCTGTTCCATAGTCCCACCGCCAACCGCTCCATGACCACCCGGAAACCACACTTGACGCAGGAATTGATCAACAGACTCACCTTTATATTCATTCCTGCGGCTTATCTCCATGGGTGTAACGTCGAAAACCTGACGCTGCTCATCAATGGCAACAGCGTGTAGCGCATTCTTAATAATAGGACTCAACGAAGTGTCGTGGAATGCGTATTTTTGGTTAATCTTTTGGTCTAAGGAGAAAAAAGTCCATATATTAGGGATTCCTAGAGAACCGACTGTGTCCCAGCAGCCAAGAAGCGTAATCGGAACTTGCTCTGCATTATTTTCCTGGCGGAACTGTTCCATCTTATCGGAATCGGGTTTATCTTCACTTTTACGGGAGCGATATCTCTGGTAAGCTTCAGGAGCTTGGCGAATCTTGTCACGCGGTAATAGTCCTGAGTTAAAGATCATTCCAGCTAAGCTACGAACCGTATAAGCGCCGCGACTGAAACCGAACAAATATATTTCGTCCCCGGGTTCGTAGTTTAAGCAAAGAAAGCGATAGCAGTCTTGTATATTTTGATCAATTCCTTTGCCAAAAGCTCCACCAAAAATCTTGGCAATTGGGTTCTCTGTACCAATTCCCTCATTGTAAAAGACGAGCTGGGGAATATTTAAAGAGCAAGTGGATTTAACCCCCTGGGCAATCTTAACCACATTAGTTGGACAAGGACTCGCTAACTGTTGCCAGGTTCCGTCACAACAAATAACCAGACGCTTCATTGATTGTTTCTACTCCTAAAAAAAATGGATTGGCATAAACGGTAGATTCTCTCTTCATTTCACGTTTACTATGGACATGCTATATAAGCGCTGCCAGCATAAGGACGCCCTTGAGCATCAGCATTATGCGCCCCAGTAATCACGACTCCTTTACTCAGAGCAACGGCATAACCAAAACAGTCTTTTGGTTGCGCCTCAGGGGAGTATAACTTCTGTTTTTGTTGCCATACTCCGTTTTCTAACTGGAAAATATAGACGCTTCCTGCATCGGAAGTCCCGACGACAGCAACTTGTCCCTGAATCGCGACGGAACATCCAAAGCCATCGCGACGCTGTAAGTCAGCAGGTTGCAGCTTCTGTTTTTGTTGCCACACCCCGTTTTCGCGTTGGAAAATGTAGGCAGCGCCAGTATCGGGACAGCTTTGAGCATCGACACCATAAGCACCCACAATAGCGACTTCGCCACTAATCGCGATCGCGTTGCCGAAGTTATCGCCATACTGTAAGTCAGTCGGTTGCAGCTTCTGTTTTTGTTGCCATACCCCGTTTTCTAACTGAAAAATATAGGCACTCCCCGCATATTGATGGCTATCCGCCTGAGCAAGACGCGCCCCAATGATCGCGGTTTCCCCACTGATCGCAACAGCACCACCAAAACCATCACCGCGCTTTAAATCATCAGGTTGCAGCTTCTGTTTTTGTTGCCATACTCCGTTTTCTCACTGAAAAATATAGGTACTCCCTGCATCGGGACGACTTTCTGCGTCTACCGTATAGGCACCGACGATCACAATGTTTTCACAAATCGCCACAGAACTACCGAAGCAGTCATTTCCCTGTAAATCGGCGGGTTGGAGTTTCTGTTTTTGTTGCCATACCCCGTTTTCAGATTGGAAAATATAGGCGCTCCCGGCATTCGGACGATCTGGCGCATCGGCAAAATAGGCACCCACGATCGCGACATTTCCATGAATGGCAACAGCATTACCGAAGACATCTTGACGCCCAAACCCAGGCGGTTGGAGTTTCTGTTTTTGAATCCACACTCCGTTTGTGTGTTGGAAAATATAGGCATTGCCCACAGCCGGACAACCATCAACTTGAGCCAAACGCGCCCCAATAATGGCGGTATCTCCACTCATGGCAATAGCACTGCCAAAGATACCTTTTTCGCGTAAATCAGCAGGTTGTAGCTTTTGTTTGGGCTGCCATGTTGGGCAGGGTATGACTAAAGGCATCCAGGCTTTGACGGAGGTGAACCCAGAATTATTCAGATTTTCAATCACTGCATCCGGAGAAGCGCCTTTATAGCCGACAATTGACCAAGCCCCCCGAAATTGCAATCCATCAATGAGACGGCTACCGATCGCGCGACAGGCTTGTTTGGCACGCTCTGAGAGATTAACAAAGGCATCATCTTTGAGTGCGATCGCGACAATCTTCCCATCCGGTATCCCTTCAATCTGCTGGGCAAAGGCGTCAGCAACAGAAGCGTCAGCAAATAAGTCAAAGGATCGACTCAACACCGGCTTGCCAGTAGCGGGTTCAAACACCACCAAATTTAACCCTCGCTGATATCCTGCCTGAATCGGGATAATGTTTCCATTACGGCTAATATGAGCCAAAAAGCCGTACTCTCCACCTGCCGATGTGGCTGAAATCGTCGCCGTGTCCGCGAAAATCGAGGGTAGCGTAAAGGAACGAGAACAGGTTACTCCATGCTCATCCGATAAAGCCTCAACCGCCGTTCCCGGTGTCGCTCCCTTTTGACCAATCATCGCCCAAGAACTGCGAAATTGGAGATAGTACACCCAATAAGCACCCAAAGCAGCACAGGCATTTTTAGCCCGCTCATCCAGATAAACAGTCCCCTCATCTTTCAGCGCGATCGCGACAATCCGACCAACAGGCAGATTCTCCACCCATTCAGCAAAGGCGATCGCACAACTGGGATTGCCAAAGGTATCAAAGGTGGCGCTACCCAGCTTTTGACCGGTCACTTCATGGATAACCGCCACATTCAGTCCGCGATTGTAGGGTTCAAACCCGAATTCTTCGTCGTTTACGGTAATCCGAGCCGAATTTCCCTGGTCATAAGCCGCCGACTGGACAGTGATATGGAGATGGGCTTCGTTATGGTTCATTGTTTCCTTCTTCCTTCACCCGCATCTGAAAAGATCTGTTCAACAATACCATTAGCCGAATTGATTCCTTACTTTAGAGACGTAGCATGCTACGTCTCTACACCTCAACCCAAAACGTCACCTCGTCTGCGGCTGATGCTTGAGTGCCTCAAGCACTGTCGGGGGAACTTCCAAATAGGTGTACGAATTGTTACGATCCCTTGACACCAAGAACAGCGTATCGCTGTCGGTGGGGATATTGGTTGTTACTCGTACCCCCTTGGCGCTTTAATGTGCCAGAAACGCCAGAAGCGAAGACACACGACAAACTAATGAACATATTCTCCATACATTAATCCCCTTGCTTGTAAAGTTTCACCTTGAAGGACTAGAGTCATTTCTACAGAACCTGTCACTTCCTCAATAAAGGTATATTGGCGACTCTGATTATCTGGTACAATTAACTCACTTGTTGCCTCAAATGCCATGGTTAGTGACAATTGATCGTGGTCATCAGCGGCTTTAACCTGTAAACTTTGGGGCATACTTAAGGTGCGGTCAGCAAAGAGTGATGCCATGATTCCAGGTAGACGTAAAGGCAAACTAGCAGAAGCAGACCAATCCCAATCAATCTGTAAGGTAGAACCCAAAAATACCTTACGCAATCGAGTACCGGAATAGATAAAAATATAGGGTAAGCCACTGATTGAATGCTCTTTATTCGTGCGTTTATCTAACACGAGTGTGAAGGATCTGCCTTTCTTGTCAGTAACATAAGCGACGAACCATTCCCAACCAATATCCTCGCCCCAGCGAAAACGACCAAAATTGCGATCGTGATAGCAAAACCAGTCTTGATCAATGGGAAACGATCGCCCACAAACGGATACGTCTCCCGAAACTTTTAATCCTGGGATTAACCCCCAACCAATAAAGCCGCTACCGAATGGTGCATCTTCAGTTACTAATAGGGGCATGGCTGCGGCTTCTCCTTGAACGTTGAGGGAAAGCTGCGCCCTCTCGTCGTGGACTCTGACAACGGAGTTCATGCCGTTGATTTCTAAATTAATCCCCCTACCTTGTAGACGTAATGGGTGACGACATACCATGTTAGGTTGCCATTCTAGGCTAAAGGTTGTGCCAAAGGTTGCCACCGAGGTGTCAGATTCAAGTTCTTTTGGAATTTCGGTGGAGGGCAAATTGGCAATAAAGCTGACTTGCATCTGCCCCTGTTCCGGTTTGCCGATGAGGGTAGCATTGACGAGTAGGCGGATTCCCGTTTTCAGATCCAGCAAAATAAAGTGATACCAATCCTTCCAATCCAGGGGTAAGCCAGGATCTTCTAGGGGAATGCGTAGGGCTTCGACACGGTTAAGCAGGAGTTGTTCGTTGATATTCATCGCGCCAGAGAACCTCCTTCATTGAGAACATCGTCGAAAACGACTGGGGAAACAGGGGTGGGAGTGAGAGGGGGTGGGGCTTGATTTGCGATCGCCTTTACATATCTCGCCATCTTTGGTGACACCTGAATCAGTCCAAAGAGAATACCCACAAACCAGCGTTGGGCATCCATTCCCAGTTCCGTGACGAAGGCTTTTGTTGCCGCATCGGATACAGAAACCGGGTTGTCCATCCCTTTAACGTTTAAGGTATTGGGAACTAATGTCCACAACCATTTTTCGCCGACATGAAGTAATCCCCCTTGCCCCATCTGCACGCCGAGAGAGGAATGATACGCCGCCGCCGCCGATTGACTGATAACCAGCCAACGGGGGGCTTGTGCTGAGGCAAAGGCGAGGACACCGTTCTTGAAGAAACGGGTACGGCTGAGTTGATTGAGTAATTGGCAACCGGATTCAGTGCGGCTATAGGTATCACCCTGTTGTGCCAGCAGGATGAGTAGTTCCACAACCAACCAACGCCCCGGAAGCGCATCGAGTCCGGGTAATCCTGTGGTTAAACTGTAGCTGGCTTGGGTGGCAATTGTATTCTCAATAATAGGTATTGATTCCTGAGTTGCGATCGCACGGAAACTCTTCGCCATTCTAGGTGACACCTGGGCAAGTCCCAAAATCAGTCCAGCAAACCACTCTTCGGCTGAATTTAAGGATTGGGGATTGGGGATTGGGGATTGGGAAGTCAAACTCTGCTCCCTAAGAAGGGCGGGTTTAGTCAAGTTATCGGTTTCTTGGGTAACGTTATCAGTCAAACCCGCCCCTACAAATTGGCTCCTGTGCGCCTGTGCTTCTCCTGCTATTTCGATATCAGTTTCGGCTAAATCCCACAACCACTCTTCCCATAATGAAAGCAGATGCCGTTGTCCAATTTGGGCGGCGAGGAGAGTATTCGCCATGGATAAACTACTCGATATCCAAGCCGGAACTTGGGCGGAGGCAAAGGCATAAACCCCATTTTTAAAGAATTGGGTGCGACTCAGTTGGTTGAGTAACTCATTACCTACAGGTGTCTGGGTATAATCTTTTCCATGTTGGCACAGCCGTGTTAGCAGTTCTGCGATCAACCAACGGGCAGGAATTTTATCTAGATCCATTAATCCCGACATGAGACCAAAGATTCCGGCTGTGGTTGGTTCAGCCGTTCCTAAATAATTTTCCCTGCTGTCCCTCGGAGGCGGAAAGGTCACCATTAAGGGATGGATTACTGGCGTGCTGTTGCTGTTTTCTGTGGTTTCTAAGATTTCCACTTGGATGGGGATGGCGTCTTCTCGCCAACCCGGAAATCTTAACCAAGTTGTCAGGCTTGTTCCTGTCGGCAAATATTCAGGAATTGAAACAGTTAACTGACAGGTCAACTCATACTCTGGAAACAAATAAACATAAGTGGGTTCTAAACGACTAACGATTGGCAAAATATTGCTATCATTGAGAACCCAATCATCTAGAGTCGGACGTAAAAGTACGGCTTCATGAAGCTGATTCCGGATCAATAGCTGTAAAACCAAGTCTGTACCGGAATGAATTTTTAACGTTACTTGGGGCAGGGCAAGGGTTGTTTCTAAGCGCTGACTCATTTAACACCTGTTAGAACGGCGTTTTACTCCGTCCATTTTAATCATTATCTTATGTTTATAAGCTCTTTGGCTTACAAATTTTCGTTAAGTTGAATGACATTGACTTAATCTGAGGAACAACGAACAGGTAGTAGAGAATGTAGTAGAGACGCACCATGGCACGTCTCTACATCAATCAGAAGTCAAAAACAAAGGACAAATAACCCGTTAATCCAGAACCATCCAATCCACAGTGATACACCCTTTGTTATCCCAATACCACCCTGGCTCATCATTCATTTTAAAGATTACTGTTTGACCTGCTTTGAGGCTGAGAGTCTTCGCACTGCTGATTTCTTCAATCACTTCACCACTTCGTTTATCCACAGCAACCAGTGCATAAGGAGTATTGTGAGTATAAGTAACATGACTCAACAGATAGGCTCCTGGCTTTCCGGCGGCGGTAATGTCTAATCCGTCTTTCACTGACCAGATACCAGAAGGGGTCACTTTAATTTTTGCATCGGTATCCATTGGATTATTGAATTCTACCCCTTCTTCAGAAATAGCATGGACTTCCAATTGACCCGACGGAAGTACTTTTTTCTCAAAGGCTTTGTAGGTGACATTATTTTGGGAGAAGTTATAGAAAGCAATTCGCCCTTCACTAAAATCACCGTCAATATCAATTTCTAAACTGCCATTAACTGAGACTTGCAGATTAGTTTTTGTATAAACAAAGTCAAAGGTATTTTCGACATTTTTTTGCCATCCCTTGTTGCCCAGGGTTTTTCCACGCGCCAGTTCAGTGACTTTACCCGTATGACTCCAGAATTCAGATTCATCTTTAGGAATTCCATCGATTAAGGATACCGCTAATCCGGTTTTGGCAAGTTTCCCCCACCGTTTCTGTTGACCTTTCCTCCAATCGACGAGCAGATATTTAGCTGAACTATTGGTGGTGTCTCCAGGGTGGAATCCTAGAGCAAACCCAATAAAATCATCATCACCTGTATTGCCGACGCTTATTTTTCCTGTAACTTTGGTATTAAAAACATTAAATGGGCTGTAAAATAGCGTGGGTTTGCCATTCTTTTTCTGGATCACTTCTTGTCCATTTCGGGATATATCCCATTTGCCTGCACCTTTTTCATAAGATTCTTCTTGCCAGTGGTTTAGATCGACCGTTTCGACTTTAATGTGAGCCATTTTATTTAGTCCTTATAAGTCATCGTGGTTTTCGTTTTTGTTTTTGAAAGCGTCAAGTTTTTCCTAAAACTTCATGAACTTGACAACCCCTCTAAGAATGAGAGTTCTCTTATTCTAATCGAGATTCATTTAATTTCATTCAAGTCTATTTACTTCGATAAATTACATAATTAATCAACTCCTTAAGAAATCGACGGTCATGAACAGGGGATACCCATTGTTCTCCAGGTCGCAGAGGCGTTTCCGGGAACAAGAACTCCAAGGAATCAAAGATTTTAGCCGCTTTTTGGGCGAGCGATCGCGCCACATTCCAGCCGTGTTCAATGCTGCCGCACCGCTGCATTTGCTCCATAATAAAAGCAACATGATCAGGATGTTTTTGGGCGCGGGGTAGAGCGAGAATTTCCCGCATTCTATCAGATTCCTGTTTGCTGTGGGCTAAAACATGGTTCAGCATCAATGTTCGTTTACCTTCGTAGATATCGCCACCAATCTCTTTGCCATAGGACTCCATTTCACCCTGTAAATTTAACAGATCATCTTGGATTTGAAAGGCGATCCCTAAAATCATACCAAACCGGGTTAATCCGGCTAAAGGTTCGACTAAATCCTGAACGCTTGCGGCGGGATGTCCGACAATTAGACCAATTCGACAGGGTGTAATAAATGAATACCAGCAGGTTTTTTTCACGCACATTGTAAAATAATCTTGGTCACTCAGATGGGATGGATTCGTCGCCACCCAGTCCAATTCCATTGCCTGTCCTTCAACAGATTGCCGCGCCATAAACTCAATTTCATGTAATATATTCAGTGCCTTAGATACACCCAGCACTGACAAATTTTCCAGCAGCAATCCTACGGCTAAAACATTCGTCGCATCCCCGACATTAATCGCCCGAGGAATGCCAATCATTTGGTGTAATGTTCCCTTTCCGCGTCTGGACTCGGACTCATCTTCAATGTCATCGTGAATTAAGAACGCATTGTGATATAGTTCTAATGCGGCGGCGGCAGTTAATGCCGAATGTCCCATTCCTCCCACCGCCCGGGCGACACTCATACAAATCGTTGGTCGCAGCATTTTTCCGACTCGAAACGGATAATCACTTAAGAGATCATAGAGGGGAGTATAAGCACCGGAAACTTGGCGCTGGGTTTGAATAAATTCCTCAATTTTGGCAAAAATGGCGTCTCGTGAACCCTGTAAGGCTTCGTTGATAATGGTTTGGTTAAACTTAGAGGATTCTTGGGCGATAAGTTGCTCATTTGCTTCCTGCACCGCTTGTAATTGGGCGAGATCCGATAAGGTTGTAGAAATTGCCTGACGACTTCCTGAGTCAATATCGGATACTGTTGGCGGTGAAGATTGCGGGATAGGAGGTTGAGGTGGTAGAACCTGTCGTGGCGAACCTTTTAGCCGGAAGCGCGGGAATTGTTTTTTGTCATACAATAACAGACTGGAGAAGGTTAAAAATACGAGAAATAATAATAGTCCTAGCATTAATTTTTTCCTTAAGAGTGTCGGTTCACGAATAGTAGGTAGGCGTAAAAAGCCGTCATATATTTGTGCGGGAAAATGAGGATGGCAGATTTCGGAATCGTTGAGGTAACAAGTATTAATTATATGCCTTAGTCTCGGCTAAATAAAATAGTCCCGATGATAACGATAACGACAAGAGCCAGCAGAAGTCCGATAATTATCATTCGTTTCTTGTCCCCTGAACCTGATTCGGGGGATTCTATCGATTGATCTACGGGTTGAGCCACGGATGGAGTGACTGGGGGAGATTCAACCAAGGGAAACCAGGCTTTGACAGAAACTGATCCAAAGTTATGCAGATTTTCGATAACTGCACCCTCAGCAGCGCCTTTGACTCCGACAATCGCCCAAGAACCACGAAATTGAAGACGCTCAAGTTGAGTACTACCAATCAATTTACAGGCGGCTTTGGCGCGATCAGAGAGATTTAGGCTGGCGTCATCTTTAGCCGCGATCGCAACCACCCGACCTTGGGGTATAGTGTCTATCCAGTGGGCAAAGGCATCAGCGTTAGCCGGATCAGCATATAGATCAAAAGATTTACTCTGAAGTAGACGTCCATTGGACTGATCAAAAACGACAACATTTAAACCGCGCTGATATCCTCCCGCCAAAGGAATGAGTTCCCCATTACAGGTAACTTGAGCCATGTTACCCCAATTATTCCCCGCTGATGTCGCGGCTACGACAAAACTAGGGAGATTAACTTTTGTCGCCGTAATCCCACGCGAACAGCTAACAGCCGACTCGTTGGAGAGCTTTTCTTCTGCCGTTCCCAGTGCAGCACCCGTTTGACCAATTATCGCCCAAGAACTGCGAAATTGCAGGTCATCAATCAGGCGACTTCCCAAAGACTCACAAGCTTTTTTGCCCAGATCCGATAAATTAAGACTGGCATCGTCTTTGATAGCAATGGCGACAATTCGACCTAGAGTTGACACTCCCCCGGTTAAAACGCGGGGGATTCTTCCGTCACAGGGAGGCAGAGTTTATCGTCTTCTAGGACGGAACCTTTACCCTCAGAAAGCTTAACCACCGTGTGTCCCACGGCTGTTCTACCTCTAATCTCGACTACTTGAGCGGCGGCAACATCCCGATTAGCCGTATACCCGCAATG
>NZ_JAVJRX010000066.1:0-17915 GCF_040219735.1 Coleofasciculus sp. G1-WW12-02
GACTTGTATTTACATTACCACAATAGTAGAACGTTATCCGAATTATTTGACTGGCGAATAAATTCGCTACCTAGACGGTTCGCTCGGTTTCATCTCCCAGCTAAAGAGCGTGGGAGCCTTCACCCATCGCTTTTCCGGTAAGTCGAACATTCCCGCAAAGGAGATGGGGGGGTATCCCATTTATTGTTGTTTGAGCACTAGCAATGTAATATCATCAAACACTTTTTGCTGACCAATGTGTCGCCGTACATCATCAATCACCGCCAGCTTAATCTCCTCCGCCGACTGTTGCCAATTCTGACGCACCACCTGACAAAGCTTTTCTATCCCATACTGAATATGGTTTATATTTTCAGCTTCCGTAATCCCATCCGTATAAAGAACAATACCATCACCTGGATTGAGCTGTACTAGGGTATGATGAATAAATTCGGAAATTTCATGCTCCAAACCAATGGGAAACCCTAAATCTATGGTGTCAATGCGTTCTATTTTGCCACCCTCTCGCACCACAATGGTTTCTTCATGTTGACCACTTATACTGACTTTACCCTGGGCATAATTGAGAATCGCTAAGGTGAGATTTTTGTCGGAGTTCATCCGTTTGACATTCTTATAAATAGTCCGGTTAAGCGTATCCAGAAATCGAACTGGGTCAGTTTCGCGAATTTCTTTGAGAATGCGGACACCCATTTGGGTCATGAGCATTAAAATACCACTTTCGAGTCCATGTCCAGTAACATCACCGATACCGATGGTGACAACACCGTCGCTGTAGAGTACATCATAATAATCACCACCCACTTCATCGGCGGGTTCCATAAATCCAGCAATATCGAGTCCTTCAATACATTGGAGTTCCTCGGCTTTGGGTAGGATTAGATGCTGCATTTGACGGACAATATCCAGTTGAGCGCTCATGCGGAGGTTTTCGGTTTTGAGTTTCTGATTGAGCGTTTGAATCTCTTGATTCGCTGTCGCGAGTTGTGCGGTGCGTTCGGTGACTTTATCTTCTAAGGTGACAAAGGCTTGCTTAAGTTGTCCTGACATACGGTTAAAGGAGTCAGCAAGTTCGCCCACTTCATCGGTTGAATTTACCGCCGCTTTCACACTCAAATCCCCATCTTTGAGACGACGGGTTACGACTGTCAGTCGTTTAATCGGTTCAGCAATTTCTCGGCGTAACCAAAATGCCATAGCTATGGCAAGGATTAAGGCGAAAATCCCCCAAATCAGCGTTTGCCATTGCGCTTGATTGAGACTGCGATTGGCTTTTTTTAATTCCTGAGCTAGCATGAATTGCTGGTCAGTAACAATTTGATCAAGCTGACTCAACATGTCTTCGGCTAGCGGTTCAGCTTTAGTTTTCAGCAAGAATAATTCTTGGCGATAGCGGTTACTTTCGACAATCTCAAACATTTGTGGGGGTAAACGAAAGAATTCGGCATGTCTGTTGGCAATTTCATCAAGGCTGGTGCGCTGATTAGCGGTCAAAAATTGTTTTTTTGCAACTAAGTTTTGCCAAGCATTTTGGTTGGCTTGAGCCAGAGCATTGTATTCAAAGCGAAAGGAGGGAGAACGAGTGACTAGGTAGCTTTGTAAGGCGGAGACAAGGAGAGCAAAGCTACTTTTAAACTCAGCCATATCCCGGAGGAGAGCCGTGTTTGTGGCGGACGGCGATCGCGTCTGTTGATCATCGAGCATTTCTTCTATCTCTCGCTGAATAATAATAATCGGTTTTTTCCCTCGGCTATCCAAGAGTTTTAAGGCGGGTTGATTTTCCAGCAAGTTGTCTCGCAGGGCGATTAACTGATCGGGGAGTTCCGACCAAACCTGATACTTTTGTTTCAGTTTACCGACGCGATCGCGAATGTCAGAGGCGGAGTGGTTCGCCAGCGCCTCCATTTGGGCTAAATCCGCTTCAAACCTCTGTCTCGATTGTTGGTAACGGTAGCGGTACTCCGGATCTCCCGTTGCTACATAAGCTCGCACCTGGGATAACATTTTCAGCAAATTTGCCTGGGCTTGAGCGGAGGCGAGGACGGTAGGAACTCGAATAGTCTGGGTTCGATTAATATTAACTTGAGCCTCTCGACCCCCCAAATAATTTCGCCCAATGACCAGAAACGTCATTACAATTAAAACACCAAAGGTAATATTTAATTTTTGTCCAATTTTTTGATTACGGAGCTGAGCGGCTAGTTTCCGACGGTTAGCTTGAACTCGATGATTCAATAATTTAGCTTTAAAAGCGTTCAGTCTGGAACTCACCGTGTTAACCTCACCCCATGTCATCGGGTTGAAATGATACTGATTTTAAATTTTACATTTTAGCATTTTTTACAGGGGGTAATCCCAAATAAATCATTAATTTTAAATAAAATCTTTAAGCATAAACTGCTCTAGACTAAATTCATTGATCCGATTCCACTGATAAATCTTACTTCGGAAAGCTTTCCATTTATCGTATACGTCTTTAAAAATTACATCTTGACGAGCATTTTCTTCCAAAAGGTCAACACTCACTTGATACGCCCCTTGTAATATTTCTCGACTGTAGGCTTTCAATTCGGTTCCGCCCTCAACTAACCGTTTCAGTGCTTCTCCATTCGCCGCATCTAAGGCGGCTAACATGGTCAAACTTGTTTCCGTCGCCGCCGCTTGAAAAATTTGCTGATAGGCTTTCGGTAACTTTTGCCATTGCTGGCGACTCACCAGAATATCTTCACTCGCTCCCGGTTCCCACCACCCTGGATAATAGTAATAGTGAGCCACACGGTGTAGTCCTAGCTGCTCATCATCATGAGGATTTCGCCATTCTGCTGCCTCAATTTTACCCGTCTTTAGCGCCGCCAAAATTTCATCACCTCCTAACACAGTCACCTTCGCGCCAAAGCGGCTGAGAATCTGCGCTCCCCATCCAGGAATGCGAATTTTAAGTCCTTCAAAGTCAGCCAAACTCTTCATTTCTTTGTTGAACCATCCACCCATTTGGATACCCACAGAACCAGCCGGGAATGCGATCATGCCAAAATCAGCATAGAGCTGATGCATTATCTCTAAACCGCCCCCATAATGTAGCCAAGCATTTTGTTGATACGCGGTTAGTCCAAAGGGAACAGAGATGCTAAATATTAAGGTTGGATTTTTGTCAAGATAGTAAAGAGCTGTTGTATGACCGCACTCAACCGTTCCCGCTTTAACTGCATCAAAAACCTGTAATGGGGGCACAATTTCACCCGCAGGATAGGGAATAATCACAAACTGTCCATTCGTCGCCGCCTTCACTCGTTGACAAAGTTCTTCAACCGCGCCAAAGGTAATATCACTTTTGAGCCAACTGGTTGCCATGCGCCATTGAATCGCAGGTTGAGTTGGTGTAGAACTAGAAGTTGTTCTATCAGGTTGAGGTGTACGTTGACTTGAGGTTACTGTGGTAAAAGCTGCCGTTCCTAGCACAGCTTTTTGGCAGAAGTTTCGGCGCTTCATCGTTATATATTAATTGATTTTAAACTTAGAGCTTATACTATCCAATGGTAAGCTAAAACCTATGTTACTGACTAATATAGTAATTTATGGTTTGATGCGATACCTTGATCAGGGCGCAAGCCTTGCGCCCCTACATTGTGGTATACCTAACACGCTTGGGAACTGCTATATCGCCAGGAAATAAATTCCCGCGTCAAAGCTAAAGTAACCTAAAGCTGATTAAATTATGCCTTTTAACCCGTTTTAACGGGTTTTAGCTTTTAGCCTGTTCGCGAAGCGTTCTCCAAGAGTACTTTAGTTCAAGGCTTAAATCTTGAAGAAAACAGCTTAACTTTAGATACTCAAACAGGAGTCATCAAAGACAGTGCGATCGCGTGACGTTAGCTGTATAAGCTAATTGCTCTTTTTATAACCGTTTCGGCTTTTCCAGGCTGAGGGTGAATGTTACGTATAATTGGTGAGCAAAAGACTCTTAAGTAAAGACATGACTACAGTTGCTATCTTGCCAGTATCCGATGCAAGCGGTGAGAGGCTTTATCGAGCGATCGCAGGTGATAAGCAATCCACAGGTAAAACCGCAGGTGAAGCGCTAGATGCATTGACCGCCCAGTTAGAAGGTGGTGAATTGGGTACCCTACTGATTCTCCAAAGCTTTCGTCCTGACTGGTTTTTTAGTGAATTTGAGCAACAGCGTTTATCTGAGTTGATGAATCGCTGGCGAACAGCACGGGATCAGGGACAGATGCTACCTCCGGAACAACAAGCGGAGCTAGATAGTCTTGTCGAGGCTGAATTGAAAGCCGCCACAGCCCGAACCACCGCTTTGATGCAGCAACTGAACCAATGAATCCCTTCTATACTCTAGTTGCTGATCGTGCCTTTCATCGCTGTGAATATTGTCATGCTCCTGAACTGGTCTTCAACTTCCCCTTTGAAGTCGAACATATCATACCCCTTTACCGAGGCGGCGCTAATGCTGAATTCAATCTGGCTCTTGCTTGTCGTTCCTGCAATCTTCGTAAAGGAACTCGTATCAGTGGACTCGATCCTGAATCCAATCGGGAAGTTCGTCTGTTTCACCCAAGACAAGACCTGTGGGATGACCATTTCCAAGTAGATAGTAATTCGGGAACACTTGTGGCAAAAACACCCATTGCAAGAGTCGCGATCGCCTATTTAGAGATGAACAGTCAAGCACAAGTAACAGCAAGGCAACTATGGATTCGTTTAGGTTTGTTTCCCTAAGACTTTATCGTAAGTGATGCTCCCGATCATGGCGAAGACAGCGCAACTACAAACCTAACAGCTATTCCAGCTCATCAGGATCAACCCCTAACTCCCGCAATCGTGCAGCCAAGCGTTCCGCCCTTTCCTGTGCCATAACCGCTTCCTCTTCCGGCGTTAAAATTAATTCTCCCTCAAGCGTCATCCACCGCAACCACAGACGGTTAATCCCCCGAAAACTCCCCTGCCATAGTCCTAAACTTAACTCTAACTCCGGCACCAATAAGCGATTATCAATGAGGTTCACTGGTGCGTAATGACCCCCGACTAAATGAAACGCTTGTAATTCATTGGTATAACGACTAAAAACAACTGAGTAAGGAATCCGTAAAATCTGCTCATACACTTGCCACTTTGTCGGCGGATTTCCGGGGGTTTGCACTTTGCGCCCCAAATCTTCTTCTTGTGTACCGGGCGATAATAATTCCACCACTACAAATGGATTTACCTCTTCTTGCCAAACCACGTAACTTAACCGTAAATCCTGCCCTTCATACAACCGAGGTACACCCACTACCCCAAACCAATCCGGACGCTTGTACCACTGTGGATGGGTAACACTATAGTAAAGATTCAAATCACAAGCAGAAAAGACTAACTCCGGATTCCAGTTAGCGGGTTGAAATGTCAGAAACAACAATAAAGGTTGTAAAAAATGAAACTCGTCTGGCAATCCAGGTTCCTCCGGGTTATCACTCGGTAAATCATACATTGTCGGTAGGGTTTGCCGAGGTGAAAGGGGTGGATCAGATTGAGTTGGAAGCTGAACCATGAGGATTGATCGTGGTTTTCTTTTAGGGATTAGTTTTAGGGTAGCACCCAATACTACTCTGATCCACTAGGATTCTATTACCTGATTATCAATGGTTGTATAAGCAAAGTCAGTAAAGCTCAATGTACTGACTCGATTCCATTCAAAAAGCTGATGCCTAAAGGCTTGCCATTGAGTATAAACATCTCGAAATGTAGCATCCTGATTCGCGATTTCTTCATAGAGTACAAACGCTGTTTTTCGGGCGGTGTCTAAAATCTCTGGGCTAAAGGGCATTAACTTCGTTCCTCCTAAAATAAATCGCTCTAAAATTTCACCATTGACGGCATTATATCGAGCCAACATTTTTAAATTGGCTTCAGCCGCCGCTGTTTGGAAAATGGCTTGATAGTCTGAGGGAAGTTTGTTCCACTCCGCCTGATTCACCAGCACCATGTACGTCGTTCCCGGTTCCCACCACCCCGGATAATAGTAGTAAGGGGCGGCTCTTTGAAGCCCTAAAGTATCATCGTCATAAGGACCAATCCATTCCACCGCATCGATGCTTCCTTCTAACAAAGCAGGTACAATATCTTGACCCGCAATTGTCATAACTTTGACACCCAAACGGCTCATAATTTGCCCCCCAAGCCCAGGTAGCCGCATTCTCAGGTTCTTTAAATCCGCAACTGTGTTAATTTCTCGCCGAAACCATCCCCCCATTTGTGTCCCTGAATTGCCAGCGGGAAATCCGATGATATTAAACTCGGAAAAAATCTTTTGCAAAGCGTCTAACCCTTTACCTTGGTAAAGCCAAGCATTTTGCTGTTGAGCGTTTAAACCAAAAGGAAGGGTAGTGCCAAAGGCTAGAGCGGGACTTTTCTGAAAGGAGTAGAATGTATTTGTGTGACAACATTCAACAGTTCCGGCGGAAACGGCATCAAATACTTCTAGGGGTGGGGCTAAATCACCACCTGCATAGGGGGTTATCGTAAAGCGCCCCTCCGTCATCGTGCTAACCGAGCGACATAATGTTTCAATCCCCTCAAACAAGATTTCAAAATAACGATCCCAACTTGTTGCCATGCGCCAATTAATGATAGGTTGAGTTTGTGTTGATAGGATTGGAGGTGTTTGTTTACGGCAGGCGTTGAGACTAGACCCAACGGCACCGATTGTTGTAAACTTAAGGATATTTCGGCGTTTCATAACCTAATTATATTTTTTAAATAAGTAATTTTAATGATAAATCATGAAAAAAATCGATGAATGGCAAATGAAGAATGACAAAAGACACTTTCATTCCCCTTGGTGGTTAAGTAATGGTCTGGCGATGACCCTGTACTTGGCGTTTAGAGCATCCCGCGATTGGGAAGCGACGATTCCCTACCCAGAACCCCCTTATCAGGAGAAAATTTTTCGTGGCGCCCACAATGTACCGATTTTTGGAATTGTCGCAATTCCAGAATGTGCTAAGGGTACGATTGTGGGAACTTATGGAATTACCGGGGATTTGGATAACCAATGGTTTCTGAGACTGTTGGGGCGTAAAGCCTTTGCTCAAGGCTATGCAGTGGTGCTATTTGACTGGCGAGCCCATGGAAAAACAGCACTGTTGTCACCAACGTTAACCTCAGATGGTTTGTACGAGGGTGATGATTTTGTTCTAATCGCGGCGCAATCAAAAGCCATGGGGTGTCCCGCCCCATTTTGGTTTACAGGCTATTCACTGGGCGGACAATTAGCGCTTTGGGGGATTAAATCAGCCCAGGCGATCGCACGTTTGCCAGAAGAGGTAGGATTAGAGGAGTCAGAGATTGGCGGTGGTGCAGTTATTTGTCCCAGTCTGGATTCTAACCGTTCTCTCACTTATCTGTTAAACCATCCGTGGGGGCGGTATTTAGAACAAGCTGTCGCCCGCACCTTGAAACAACTTGCATGGCGCCTCTATCACGCTCATCCCCAAGACATCGATTCAGAAGCGGTTGAACGGGCAAACAGCATTTGGGGATTTGATCAGGAGTTAGTAATTAAGGGATTGGGGTTTTCATCGGTGGAAGAGTACTATGATGCCAGTAGTGGACTGCATATTTTACCTCACCTGCACAAACCGACGCTGATTCTTTATGCAGCCGATGATCCGATGTTTGACCCCACAATTATTCCCGACTTACAAGGAATTTGTGCTGATAATCCGGCGATTGACTTAAGGGTGACAAAACAGGGGGGTCATGTCGGTTATATTAGTTCTCATGCTTGTCAGCGAGACTATCAAGATCCTGACTGCTGGTGGGCGTGGAATCGAGTGCTGGAATGGTGCGATCGCGAAACCTAAGTGTAGAGACGCGCCATGGCGCGTCTTGTGTAGGGGCGGGTTTTACGACTATCGTTTCTCACCTCATCTAGATGCGACTAAAGCCGCCCCGACTAAGGTTTGACCTTTGACCCTGTGACTACACCCAGGGCATACTGTTGACTGATTTAGACTTCATAATGTTCACCCGTAACCTTACCCCGAAACACGATGTATTGATAGATGTTGTATGCCAACATAATCGGAATCAGAACACCGATAAAGATGATCATGAAAACCAGCGCACTGGGGTCAGCCGCTGCTTCATAAATGGTGATCTGAGTGGGAATGATGTAGGGAAATACAACCAAGGCTAACCCAATAAACGTCAGTAAAAAAAGTAGAATCGTCCAAACTAATGGCGTTCTCTCCTCCTGTCGATTTAGACTTCTTAGGAGTAGCCAAATTAGCGTAATTCCCAGTAGGGGTATGGCGGCGAAGATATAAATTTGGGGTTGAGCAAATAGACGCGATCGCGCATACTCATAAAAGATGGGCGTGGTAATCGTAATCACAATCGCGCCAATTAGGGTGGTGATCGCGGCAATTCTGGCGGTTTTGTAATGGGTGGCTTGCAATTCTCCCTCTGTTTTCAGAACCAAATAGGTTGAGCCAATTAACACATACCCTTGAATTAAGGTCAACGCCACGATAACAGATTGCCAGGTTAGCCAATCCCAAGTCCCGCCAATAAAATGACCCGCTTCATCAACCGTAATACCCGATAGTACAGCCCCCAAGGCAAATCCTTGACCCAGTGCAGCGCAGAAACTTCCGGCACCAAAGGCTAAATTCCAGAAGAATTTACGATTAGATTGTTCGCGAAACTCAAACGCCACCGCCCGGAAAATAAACCCAAAAACCATAAATAAAATTGGGATGTACAAGGCAGTTAAAATCGTGCCGTAGGCTAAGGGAAATGCCCCAAACAAACCCCCTCCCATAATCACCAGCCAGGTTTCGTTAGCATCCCAAACATTACCCAAACTGGTCATTAAAATACCCCGGCGTTCCTCACTGGAAGAAGTAACCGATAAAATGCCAACCCCTAAATCAAATCCATCCAGCATCACGTAGAGGAAGAGAAATAGGGCTAAAATGGCAAACCAGACTTGGGGCAGAAAATAGGATAGTGTCTCCATACAATCTCCTACTGTTGCGCTTCTAGTGGGCGTTCATCGGGAATAAATTGTCCCGGATCAGTGTTGATACCTTCTTGAGTTTCAGCACTGGGTAAAGGGAGATTGAAATTTGGACCTCGGCGGATAATTCGGCTACCAAAAAACAAAGCGGCACAAAATAACAGGATATAAACCCCACTGAAACTGAGTAACGACGTTAAAACATTACTGGCTGGGACATTAGACACAGCGTCTACAGTGCGGATTTGCCCGTACACTGTCCATGGCTGTCGTCCTACACAGCGAACAATCCAACCGGATTCTACAGCAATATAACCGAGGGGCGCGGCAAAAATCCAGGCAAATAAAAGCAGACGCTGCTGGGTAATGTTTTCCGGTGAAAGCTTACCCCGTAGCCATTGCAGTACACTCAACAGCATTAATCCGGCGAAGAAGAAGCCAATGGCAATCATGATCCGGAAGGAATAGTAGATTAACCCTAATAGATGGGGTCGATCTTCGGGTTTCCACTCCTTCAATCCCAATACAGGTTCAGACAGTTCTTTTTGAAATTTTAGGATATATCCCAATGCGTTGGGAACTTTAATTTCCCAATCATTTTGTTCGGCGGTTTCATTGGGGAATGCCAAAAGACTCCAATCTGCTGCAACTCCGGCGGGTATAGTTTCCCACTGCGCTTCCATCGCCGCTAGTTTTGTAGGCTGATGACGATACACTTGTTCGCCACTTAAATGCCCAATATAGATCTGTAACGGTGCCACTGCGATCGCAACGGCTAAGACAATTTTCAATGACTTAGAAAAGAAGGCTTGATGGCGTTGGTTGAGAATGTACCAAGCGCTAATCCCACCAATCACAAACAGCGATGTTTCTAGGGTGGCAAAGAACATGTGTAGAACGCTGTTCATCATGAAGGGATTGAAAATTGCCTGAAAATAATCACTGACAACAAACTTGCCATCGATAAATTCTCCACCCGATGGGGTTTGCATCCAGGAATTGGCAGCTAAAATCCAGAACGTGGATAAGTTAGCACCGAATGCTACAAGGATAGTCGCAACGTAGTGCATGATCGGATGAACACGCTGCCAACCAAACACCATAATCCCTAAAAATGCTGCTTCTAGCATGAACGCCATCGATGCTTCAAAGCCGAGAATGCTGCCAAAAAAATTACCAACCGCCTCCGAAAAGGATGCCCAGTTAGTGCCAAACTGAAATTCCATCGGCACCCCGGTGGCGACGCCAATGCCAAAGTTGAGGACATACAGCTTTGACCAAAAGCGAGCATGGTAGTAATAATCAGGATTGCGCGTCTTCAACCATATTCCTTCCACGATGACCAGGTAAATACCCATACCTGTGGTGAGAATGGGCCAAAGTATATGAAAAATAGCCGTCACTGCAAATTGCAGGCGTGACAGAACGACGGTATCAGACAAAAATTCCATAGACTTTCAGTTACATTAAGACCTGAACAAGGTTTGGTTACAATTGACTAGAAAACTCGATCAGGCTCATGAGCCGATTCGTTCTTATCCTAACGTGCTGAAACCGTGACGGCGAGTGGCATATCCTCCCTCAGGGCATTCTTTTTTTTAGGGGGTAAGGGCTGTCGTTTAAGTTGAATGGCACACTCCTTACGGTTGGTGGGCAATGCCCACCCTACTACACTGGCAAGGTTAAAACGGTGGTCAAGTATTTTCAAGGAAGCCTTATGAGAGTAGCGATTCAAAAAAATTTTACCCACAACTTTAAGCTTGCCAGTGTACTACAGTATAAGCGATTTACAGGATAAGCAATGGTGAAAGCCCTCGCGATTTATCCGAGGGATGAAACCGAGCGAGGCGTTTAGCCTAGCAACTTTAGTTGCTTTTATTGCTAATTATAGGTATAATAATAACATGAGAAAACAGAGTTTGTAGGTGATAACTCTGTACATATAAAAACCTTCTGAAAAATACAAAAATGGTGTAATTGGTCTTGCTAGGATTTCAAACGAGCCAAAATTCGTACAATGCCGATTTTCTCAGTCGGAATAGCACTTTTTGTAAAAACTAAATAGTTAATAAGTACCGTAGGGCATCCGGTAACTTCCTGATTAACTCAGGTAAAAGCTTGGAGAGCTATCCAAAGAAGAGGGGTTCTAGATATTAAGTGATATTCTAGTTGACTTCGGGTAGGACATAATCGTGTAAGACCTAATTAGGGGTAACTCGAAAGGGCTGTGATTAGCTCAAGAATCCCCCGTCTTTCAAGCGGGGGAGTGTCAATAACCTCTAGACATCACCCAGCGCAGTCGTTGAACCTTGTCAGGAAGAACATAATGAAAACTGATTTTGAATCTTTCAAGAACAAAGACCTATTTAGACCCGTTATTTTTAGGACTGATTTTAATAACTTTGATTCTCTAACACTGAACCAAGCTTGGTCATTGTTTTTTACAGCGGGTCAGGAAGATAAAGTCCTAGGACTAGAACCGGAACTCGGTCGCTTTTTCAACAACCTGTTAATCGCCGTTGGAGTGATGGGAACTCTTACAGCACTCTTTATCAGTAGCATTAACTAAGCCGGTGTATCCAGTTAGTTTCCGGTCAACCTTAATAGGTTTCCTACAAGTCCTGGTCATGATGACCAGGACTTAAATAATATAGTAGAGAATTTTTCCTAAATTTTTCTATACCCCTCCCTGGTATTTTCATCCGTCCTACAGTTTGCTTTAATAAAGAACTAGATTCAGCCCGGTCAGAAACAGCATTCAGTGGGAGGGAAAATCCAAAGCTACCATGACAGCAGAAAAACTTTTGCAGCAGACGTCGTTAAATCAAACAAACTTCCAAAACGCCAACTTGAGCTTGTCAAATTTCCGGGCGGCTTCTCATTGGAGTTCAGCGCATCTCCAAAGCGCTATCTTCCAAGGAACGATCATGCCTGATGGCAAGGTTTTTGGCAAAATGAAGGGGTGGAAAAAGCGTCACTCAGTTGTCAATGTATTAAACGATTTCAAGGGTCTACCGTACACCGCTAAATCCATCAGATGACTTAATCAAAAAGCGAGAACAATAACTCATGTTCCCTGTTAAGCAGTTCCCTGTTTCCTGTTCCCCGTTTGCCAAAAGATGCCCTCCAGGGGTATTGCAAATTATTAGGAAAACTTGTTGGATTTAATTGGGTATAGTATGAGAACCGCTAAAGCCAATCAATGAAGAAACCACTATTCATTTTCGCGAGTCTGATGGTCTTGACAACGGGAACCCTAATGGGCTGTTCCCAGAGTGAAACCACCAGCGAAACTCAGACACAAACAGAACCTCAGAGTGCAACTCAAGCAAGTCAAGGGAGTGGAACCCTAGAAATCCGGGCGAATGGAGAAGATTTTGTCCGTCAGGGTTTCACGTCAAAAGACGGCTGGAAAATCTCCTTTGACCATATTTACGTCAACTTAGCCGATATCACCGCTTACCAAAGTGATCCGCCGTTCAATGCTGAGGCGGGTAGTAAAGTGCAAGCGAAAGAAAAAGTGGTTCTGGACAAAACCCACACCGTTGATTTAGCCGCAGGTGGGGAAGATGCTGAACCCATTCTCGTGGAAGAAGTTGCCGATGCCCCTGCCGGACAATATAATGCTTTATCCTGGAAAATGGTAAAAGCCGAGGAGGGACCGGCTGAAGGTCAAACCCTGGTGATGATGGGAACAGCCGAGAAAGACGGGCAAACCATTGACTTTACTATTGCTCTGAATCAGCCCTTAGAATTTGTCTGTGGGGAATTTGTCGGCGACGAACGCAAGGGAATTCTGGCTCAAGGTGATACCGCCGACTTGGAAGCCACGTTCCACTTTGACCACCTCTTTGGAGACGCCGACGCCCCCGCTGATGATGAGATTAATACCGGTGCGTTGGGGTTTGAGCCGCTAGCGACTCTAGCCAACGATGGCACACTAGAGTTAGACCAAGAGCAGCTCAAGTCGGGACTCTCCCCAGAAGAATACCAGAAACTTCAGGAAATTCTTCCCAGTTTAGGTCACGTCGGTGAGGGTCACTGTGAAGAAATCCAAACCGTTGCCAACAAACCGAGTTAAATTGGTCTTATGTCTTATGTCTTATGTCCTTTTGCGATAAGGAAAATCATCACGGACAATAAAGATGAGTTATGGGTCACGAACTGGGTTTCAACCGTTTCTAAGACATTAAGAAAATGTGAGCGATGAAGAGGAAATTTTTAGTCCCCCTTATCCTAATGTTAATGATGAGTTGGTCAGCTAAAGCTACGGCTCATGGTGCCAAGATTAACTATGAAACCACGCAGGCGATTAAAATTGATGCGGCTTTTGATAACGGCGAACCCATGTCCAATGCCCAAGTTACGGTTTACTCTCCCCAAGATCCTTCTACTCCTTGGTTGCAAGGAACCACCGACGAAAATGGTAGCTTTGTCTTTGTTCCTGAACGCTCACAACCGGGAGAATGGGCGGTTCAGGTTCGCCAAGCGGGTCACGGTGATTTGATTACTATTTCTATGGGTGAGAATCAATCAGCAACAGAGAACACCGTCGATAGTCAAGTGATGAGTATTCAATCTAAGAGTGGCTCTTTCACACCCGTTCAAATTGTGGTTATGGCGGTTGCGGTGATCTGGGGTTTTGTCGGTACAGCACTCTATTTTTCCCAAGGGACAAAACATGCTAAGTAGGTTGGCACAATTACAGTTAGGATGGTTGATTGTGGATTGTTCATTGGTAAAAGAATTATCGCACTCAAAACGTAAAACTTAGGTTGGGGCGGGTTTAGTAATATCAGGATAAAAACAACGATAATAGTGAAACCCGCCTTTACAGACGCTTTAAAACCACGTCTGGAACATTTAAAACTTAACACGAGAATCATGCACATTCCTGACGGTATCCTACCTGCTTCTGTCTGTATTACAGGTTACGCAGCGACAGGAGGTTTCACTTGGTACTCCCTACGTCAAATTAACCGAGATCCTAATCCCCAAGAGAATATTCCCAAAGCATCCCTACTCACAGCCGCCTTTTTTGTCGCCTCTTGGATTCACATCCCCATCCCACCAGCGAGTGTCCATTTGATTCTGAATGGGTTGTTAGGAACAATGTTGGGATATTATGCGTTTCCAGCGATTCTCATCGGTTTATTCTTTCAAGCGATTATGTTTCAGCATGGTGGTTTATCCACGCTAGGGGTAAACGCCACAATGTTTGGCGTACCGGCACTTTTGGCGTATCATCTATTTCAATTGCGCCTACTATTCGATAAAGATAATCGAGTGGTAACGGGTATCTTTGCCTTTATCGGGGGGGCGGGAGGTTTAGGTATAGCTACGCTGATATTTTTTGGTTTAGTGATTACTAATATTCCCGCGACTATAGATGTGTCAGCCGAACGAACAGCAATTTCCGGATTAGTCTTGGCTCATATCCCACTCATGGCAATTGAGGGCGCGTTTACGACAGCCGTGGCTCTGTTTTTGAAACAAGTCAAACCTGAATTGTTGGAGAGTTGATGAAACACGGACTGGATTTTTATGCCAATTTAGACTCTTCGATTCATCGTTGGGAACCCCGTTGTAAACTGATTGGCTTATTTAGCTTAATTTTTGCGTTTTCATTCGTTGAACATTTGAGTTTGCTTCCAGGGCTGTTGATGGTGACGCTGGTGTATTATCGCCTCTCCAGATTACCCCTCTCGTTTTTGCGATCGCGGCTGCGCTACCCTGGTTTTTTTTTGCTGACGATTACTCTGCTTTTACCGTTTACCGTGGGTAGTACGGTTATCGTTCAGATAGGTATTTTGAGTCTATATAAAGAGGGAATCGTGGCGCTAGCGCTGATTGCGACTCGATTTTTATGTATTCTCACCGTGAGTTTAATTCTGTTTGGTACAGCCCCGTTTTTGAGTACTGTCAAAGCTATGCGATCGCTGGGACTTCCGGCGGTACTGGCGGATATGACGCTGTTGACGTACCGCTATATCGAACAGTTTGGTGAAGATTTAATCAAAATGAAACGGGCGATGCAATTGCGGGGGTTTCGGGCGACTCGTTTGTCTCGCCGTAATCTGAATGTGCTGGCGTCTCTGGTGGGTAGCTTATTGGTTCGCAGTTACAACCAATCCCAGCAGGTTTATCAAGCGATGATATTACGAGGGTATGGTTATACCCTGAAACATCGTAAACCGCCTAGTAGCATAAATCGGGTTTCTCGTGGGGATTTAATTGCGGTGGGGATCACCTTGGCGATCGCCCTTGGGTTCGTTGTTGCTGAAATTTTGGTAGAAAGGCGGTAGTAACCGGAAAAATTTTCTCCAATCCTTACCAATGACGAATGACAAACGACAAATGAATGACGAATTATGAGACCACAACAACAACTTGTATCTAACCCAGACAGTGCTAGAGAACCGGCGATCGCGGTTTCTGATTTGAGTTTCTCCTATCCAGATAGACCTGAGGTTTTAGAAGACATCAATTTTAATATATATCCTGAAGAACGAGTCGGTTTAATTGGACCCAATGGTGCGGGTAAAACAACGTTATTCCTCTCAATCTGCGGTATTTTAACACCAAACTCTGGAGACATTGACTTATTTGGAAAACCCGTTGTTGTGGGTGAGTTTCGCCCAGAAATTGGCTTAGTGTTTCAGAATCCTAACGATCAGTTATTATTACCCTCAGTATGGGAAGATGTCGCCTTTGGTCCACAGAATATGGGGATGTCAGAGGATGAGGTTAACCATCGGGTTCAAAATGCGCTGTCTCTGGCTGGTGTGGAAACGCTAGCAGAACGGGTACCGCACAATCTTTCTGGAGGTGAGAAATGCATGGTCGCGATCGCGGGTGTGTTAGCCATGCGTCCCCAATTGGTTCTGTACGATGAACCCAGCGCTAACCTAGACATGCGCTATCGTCGTCGCGTGATCAACTTTCTCCAAACCGCTCAGCAAACGATTCTGATTTCGTCCCATGACTTAGAATTGATTATCGAAGTGTGCGATCGCGTGCTTTTACTCAATGAAGGACGAATTATTGCTGATGGAACTCCCCAGCAGGTTATGGCGGATGAATCATTAATGAACGCTCATGGTTTAGAGGTTCCGCACTCCTTGCGTTCTCATCATCAGTAGCCAAAAACCATAGTGTCAGATATCTGAATCCGCGATCGCGCCCGTTATGAATGAAAAAAATCATGGTGATACAAAAATCCCCGACTGAAAGTCAGGGATGATAGTGTGAGGAGTACATGAAAAAATGGACTTGGGTTGGAGTGGCTGAGGTGGGATAAGGCGATCGTTTTGGTTATCGCAGCCAATTGCTCAACTCACCTTTAACAGTCTTAGACTTTATGCTTATCTTTACGGCGAGAAGCAATACCCACAGCCGCGACTAATCCTAACCCAGCTAATGTCGCGGGTTCAGGAACGGCTTCACTAGCTTGAGGCGCTCTTATTAGTTCAGGTAAATTGCCATTGAAGAGATAGTTATTGGATTGTCCCCCTCCCGTTAACGAAGCGGCAATTAAGTTACCGTTAATTTGAGCGTTGTTAAAGTTAAAAGTAGCGGTAGGCGCCAAAATACTGCCTTCAATTCCTATGCCACTGGCTGATAGGTTCGTGGCTTCATAGAAGTTGTAGATGACTTTCTGTCGCTGATCAATACCACCATTGATATTGAACCTAAAGTTTTGTAATGATGCTTCGAGTCCACTAATATTTACGATGGCAGTCGAACCTGAAGCTACATTAAGATTGAAGCCGCTAGCCTTGCTTAAATCCGACGCACTTAGATGAAAGATATTCTGGTCTTCATTTGAACCATTTAATGTAATTCCACCATGAGCTATGTCTGTCGTACCAGTAGCCTCTAACCCTCCCCAAAATTGAGATAATCCTCGTAATTCCTGACTGGCTGCAGCAAAGTCAATGGGATTATCTTGGCGCAGCGTCCCCCCATTTTGCAGGGTTACATTGGTCAGTTCTGCTGTTTCCCCATAAACCGTATTACCTCGAACTTGACCGTTGGTAAAGATTAAATTCTCACCAACAATTAAGACATCGCCATTGTTTCCCTCTTTCGGAAGTTCCATTCCCGCATAAAAATTTGTGAATGTGGCATTTCCACCAATGGCGACCTTCCCTTCAGAATCAGTATTACTCTGATTCACATCCCCTAGCATAAATAAGTTATATTCAAAAATGTTTGCAAGACTAATTGCACTCGCCTGGGTAGATAGCGCTAGTACTATCGTCGCTGCCATTGATAAGGGGGCTACCAATTTACTTAAACGCGAAAAAGTTTTAGTGTTCATGTCAACAATTAAATGGTGTAATGGGCGCTGCGTTTCAGGTATGGCTTTTCAGCAATTCTTGGGTTAGATGCTGAACCTTACCTTTGCTCAGTTGTTTTAATCTTATTCAAAAACCTGACGAGATGTCATTAGAAATCAACGGAGAACATCAAGTCTTCATGGTTTTGATTCCCTTTGTGAACCCCCAATGAATTTTTACGCCACGACAAGCTGTAAGTCCCTGGACATCAATTTTGTTAACTGATACCGATTCTGTATGGTGTTCGGCATTTAAACTTTAATGCCAACAACTGCAAAATCCTTGCCCATCCTACATAAAATAAACTATTCTCCGCATCGAGATAAAATCTCTAAACGGAGAATAGTTTGTTGATATATTACTGAGTAGCTTTGACACTCCCCCGGTTAAAACGCGGGGGATTCTTCCGTCATAGGGAGGCAGAGTTTATCGTCTTCTAGGACGGAACCTTTACCCTCAGAAAGCTTAACCACCGTGTGTCCCACGGCTGTTCTACCTCTAATCTCGACTACTTGAGCGGCGGCAACATCCCGATTAGCCGTATACCCGCAATG
>NZ_JAVJRX010000067.1:0-28033 GCF_040219735.1 Coleofasciculus sp. G1-WW12-02
GAAAGATAAACAGTTCAGTAAATAAACGATAATATAAATTATCATCTCGTTGAAACTGAACCTCAACCACATAAAAGGGTTGGTCTAGGGTTTCGTTCTTAGGAAAAAACAACCCATCTAGTCTAAATGACAGTTGTTTGACTTCACGGGAGGTAAATTCATAACTTGCGGCTTGTTCTGGCGCTTGATTAATCAGCTCAAAGAAGATACTGGGAAACTCCTTAAACAAGCTATAAAAAATCGTGTCGGTTTTCACGCGCTCCTGGGGCAAATATCACACAGTTGACAAGGGCTACTGTGCCATCTCTGACGGAAAATTTTTCTATGATGACTGTCTTGACAAACTAAACAGAATATGATGAATTCTTTTTTTTAGCATTCCCTTTTCAGGTAAGGTGGGCAATGCCTACCCGACAACGACAGCGCCGTCATAAAGGGAAATATAAGCCAAAATGCTGGCTCAATTGTGGGTTCGCGACGCCAGTTTTAATTGTTATCAAAATCGTTTAGTTTTTAAGGGGAAGTAACTGTAACTAAAAAGCTGGACACTTTTGGGCATTGTTGGATATTTTGTCCAGGTTTTGTTGTGTTATAATGAACGCAAGCGAAAACCAAGCTAAAAATCTTAGGGCTTGAGACCCCGTAACAAAGCTTTTAAGAGTAGCGCACCTGTAAGGCAGGCGGTTGAGAAATCCAGCATACCTTAATGGCGCTGAAAATAACGGATTAAAGCAGCAAAGCTTCTCAAATTACTACAATTACTGACGTATTTAGACTTGAGTAGGGCGAGTTCCGTCCGATTTTAAGCCTGTGGACTGGTTGAGTGCCGACACCGAAGCGAGTGAAACAGGAAGCAATCCGGATAATGTCTAACAAGATCCAATTTTGTCTAGCTTTGTCCAAGTGTTGTAGAACGGTTCTGTGGGTATCGAAATTAAATCCCATTACCCGCCCCTACAATAATTGATTGGGTGAAATGAGGCGCAGATAAATTAATGGTGTCAATTGGGTATAATCGCCGGATAGGGAAATAATTCTCGAAATTCCCGTCGCCGTTGTTGAGGGGACTCCGGTGTTAAATAACTCCACAGGGTTTCCCAGTAAAAAAAGGATACACCATCAAAGGCGCGATCGCGAATGACTTCAACTTGTGCTTGAATTTGCTCAAAGGGAATCGGATCACGTAAGGTTCCCGTCAAAATGCCCACACTTACCGGAATTGTCCGCCGCGCCATGCGTACTGCGGGTTGATTGAGTTCCGCCGCAAAACTACTTAATTCATCCCGATAAACCTGTAACACCAATTCATCAACCCAACCCCGTTGTACCCAAGTTTGCCAATCTTGCAGATAGTGTTTGTAGGCAAAAGCTTGGGGATTAGGTGATAGGGAAATGATACAATCCGGTTTAATCGATTTAACCGTCTGAACAATTTCCCCCATAAACTTACTAATCTTATTCGCCCGCCAGCGCATCCATTCCCCATTGAACGGCGAATTCGGGGGACTATTCCCGTAATGCTCTTGCTGATAACGCTCAATGGTATAGGGATCATAGCCCAATTCAACAGGCATCCCGAAGTGATCATCGAGCTGAATCCCATCCACATCGTACTGGCTAACCACTTCCTTAATCAGATCGAGGATAAGCTGTTGTACCTCTGGATGCAAAGGATTCAGCCATAAGAGTTGGGGCTTCTCAGCAGTTGGTGCGATCGCGCCTTCTGTTTGGGTTAAACTCTGAGTTATCCAGGTGGGATGACGCCGCGCTAATTCAGAATAAATCGGCGTCATAAATCCATACTCGAACCAGGGAATAACCCGTAATCCTTGGCGATGTCCCTGCTGTACAATTTCAGCCAAAACATCTCCGTTGAGTCGCATAATCGTCAGCAGGGATTCTTGTTTCGCCACCGCACTCGGATAAAACGTATGCCCCCGATTCCAAACCACCGGATAAATCGTGTTAAAGTTTAGTTGAGACAATTGCGCGATCGCTCGGTTAATTCCCCAAGGCGAAAAAAATACACCACTCGCCACATTCGTCAACCAAACCCCTCTAATTTCCGTGATTGTTGTCGGACTTTGAGAACGAGCTAAGGATGGGGAAAATAAAATTGATTTAGCAACAAGTAGGACAATACTCAATATCAGCCCTAAGGCGAGAAAAACCCTGAATCTACTTTGACGTTTGTCACTCGTCATTCGTCATTTGTTTATGTCATTGGATTAACCTTACATCCAGACACTGTAGGGGCGCAAGGCTTGCGCCCGATTTAACCATCAAATCTATGCCACAATTTTAATTGTGTCACGTCAGTAAGTTGGATTAACGAAAGGAAACCCAACGGAATCTAGGGCTAAAGCCCCTACTACGAACCCTATCTATGCCACAATTTTAGCTTTGTCACACAGCCGTTGAATAAGCAAATTGGTTACTGGATTGAAATCCAACTTCTTGGTTGTTGGATTGAAATCCAACCCCATTACTCACTTGCATTTCGTTAATATCCAAACCATAGAGTTTTGCACCTTTCAAATTGGCATCAAGCAAATCAACTTTTCTGAGAACTGCCCATGTTAGATTAGCATTCTCTAGATTCGCTCCGGCTAGATTGGCACCGGTTAAATCTGCTCCTTGGAGATTCGCCCAATCTAGTTTAGCCGATTCCAAATTAGCGGCAATCAAATTTGCACCTTCTAAGTTCGCCCGACTTAATCTCGCTCCACTGAAATTAACCCCTTCTAAATCAGCGCCCGCTAAATCTAAATCTTTTAACCACGCATAGCTGAGATTGACAAAACTCAGCGCTGACCCATAAACTCTAGCACCAATCAGTCTTGCTTCAGATAAATTCGCCCATTTGAAATTCACTCCGGTTAAATTCGCATCCCGCAAATTCACCCGTTCTAACTGCGCTCCGCAAAGATTTGCCCCCCATAAGTTGGCGCGTCTGAGGTTCGTCCCACTCAACATTGCCCCACTGAGTTTAGCACCCGTGAGCTTTGATTTCACCATAAAGGCACCGCTCATATTGGCTTTAGTCAAATCAGTGTCAACAAGTTTGGCATCGCTCATTTTGACATAACTGAGATTAGCCCAATTCATCTGAGCGCCACTCAAATCAGATTTGAGTAAAAATGCTCTGGTAAAATCAGCGCCTCTGAGATTTGCCCCGCTTAGGTTCACTCCGATTAACATGACTCCCCTGAGGTTAGCCCCACTGAGGTCAATCCCCGTAAATTCTCGATTTCCTTGTTCGTACAGCTTGAGAAGTTGTCTAACGTTCATAGCTACAACGTCCACTAAGTATTTATGACTTGGGGAAGGTTAAATGGATTCATAATTTTTCTAGGATTCTCTTTCTACTTTAATCCTGATAGTTAATAAATAAACCTTCTTTGGAAAAATTTACGTTTATACTCAATCCCCTTGAACTGTAGTATAATTTGCTCCCCACTTTCAGCAAGCAGGATGGGATTGATAGCAAAAACCCCTGTAAAGCGCCTAATTTTCAACGTCCTTAACTTCAAAAAAATTATCAAGTCAGGCTTCTAGTAAAGATTATACTGCGAGACTATGGCAATTCAGGCAAAATCGCCGACTTCTTTATCAAGCTTAAACAAAGCTTTAAGTGATGTTAAGCCTCAACCTTATACTCCTAACAATTTAGATTACACTGCAATACTTGTCATACAACTAACGTTTAAACTTGTAACTCATTCGCTGATATAGCGCTCAGGCAAAAACTATATATATTTAGAACAACTGAAAAATAAGATTTAACCAAGCGGTTGAATTTGACCCGCTTGAACCGAAAGAATTTGGGAGGAGTTCAACCACTGGGAATCAAATGCGCCTAAGTGAGTCGTTGTAATCAGGGTTTGAAACCGATCTTGAATCGCATCCAAAAGCTGATTTTGGCGGTTGGGATCAAGTTCTGCCAACACATCATCAAGTAATAATAGGGGAGGTTCTCCCACAACCTCTTCAATTAACTTTAACTCTGCCAATTTTAGTGCCAAAACCAGCGTCCGTTGCTGTCCTTGGGAACCATAAGAACGGGCAGGGGTTTGGTTAATTGTAAATTCCACATCATCTCGGTGTGGACCAACCAGGGTTATCCCCTGACGCTGTTCTGGAAGACGACGATGGTAGAGTTTATCTAAAAATGCCTGCTGAACACCTTTTGGGTCATCCTTTTCTAGGTTGACATTAGGCGCGTAGGTCACCTCAAGTAATTCTGTTTTACCACTAATACTGGCATGCCAAGATTGGGCAAGGGGTGCTAATCGTTGTAGTACTCTAGCACGACGCCGAGTCACACGCGACCCCGCCGTTGCCAGTTGAGCATCCCAAAGTGACAGTTCTGCCTGAGGCTGCTTTGAGGATAATACCCCATTCTTTGTCCCATCTTCCTGCTGCTTCCGCATGGTTTTGAGCAAGGCGTTGCGCTGGCGCAGTACTTGATTATATTGCTGCAAAATATAAGCATAAACAGGTTCGAGTTGGGTCAAAATCGAATCAAGCCAATTCCGTCGTCTCTCAGGACTCCCGCGAACTAAATCCAAATCCAGACTAGAAAACTGTACCGCATTCAAGATGCCCAAAAAATCAAGCTGGCGACGTAAGGATTCGCGATTGAGAGCCACAGTACGTCGTCCCTGACTGCGGAGAGTTAACCCCAGTTCAACAGAACCATAAGCACGTTCCAAGATTGCCTGAATCTGACCAATCGAGGCATCCTCTAGAACCAATTCGCGATCGCGCACTGACCGATGACTCCTCAGCGTCGAGAGTAATTCTACCGCTTCTAGCAGATTAGACTTCCCCTGAGCATTATTTCCCACCAAAATAGTTTTCGGTGCCTCAAAATTAACCAAGCAATCTCGGTAATTCCGAAACTGGCGCAAGTTTAAGCGTTTTAAGTACATTGATCATGGTTAACTGGTGATTGGTGATTGGGGAACCTTTAACTTCGCCCAAAAAACCTAGTTTTGTGTGTTAAGTTATCAGTTATCAGTTACCAGTTATCAGTTACCAGTTATCAGCCAATTACTGACCACTGATAACTGACCACTGACCACTGACCACTATGTCCCTTCCCGCCATCTCGGTTAAGATGTCTTGACTTAACAACAGCCCGACAAAAGGCTTTAGATTTAATCCGGACTAGGGAAACATCCGGGTGTCTGTACCAAACCGAGACTCTATGCGGTATTCAACGTTTAATTGTCGTTTGTCCGACAATCCCTGACTTCAAGCGTTAGCTAAGTCAGGGTTGTTGAAGCCTAATGACGAATGACATAAACGAATGACCAATTACCGATTCTTGTACCAACGAATAAACAGCTTCTCCAACTCAACCCAAATAAACAATGACGTACTAAACCCTAAGCAAATCAGCAGTTCAGTCAGCGTGAGAGGTTCTGTACCAAAGAAATTTTGCAAAAATGGCACATAAACCAACGCCAGTTGCAAGATAGTCGTAACCGTTACTGCCCAGATTAAATAGGGATTCGAGAAAGGATTTACCTCAATCGTTAAACGAGTATTTGAACGAACCGCGATCGCGTGTCCCATCTGGGCGAGACATAACGTGGTAAAGACCATTGTTTTCCAGTGGAGTGGAAAATAGTCAAACGCCAGCGCCATTAAAATAATCGTGACAATGGCGAAAATAATCCCAATCCGAACCATATACAAACCCAGCCCCCGGGCAAAAATACTCTCACGGGGACTAAACGGAGGACGCTTCATCACATCTGGTTCAGCCGGTTCTACCGCTAAAGCTAGGGCGGGTAAACCGTCAGTCACTAAGTTCATCCAGAGAATTTGTAACGGCGACAGGGGAACATCTGGGAGTCCCATAATCGGTGCAGCGGCAATAGTTAACACCTCACCAATGTTACTACCTAAGATATAGCGAATAAAGCGGCGGATATTATCATAAACCGTGCGACCTTCTTCGGTCGCGGCAACAATCGTGGCAAAGTTATCATCCAGCAGTACCATATCACTGGCTTCTTTACTCACATCTGTGCCTGTAATGCCCATCGCAATACCGATATCCGCTTGCTTAAGAGCGGGAGCATCATTGACTCCATCACCGGTCATGGCGACGAATTCACCTTGGCGCTGAAGCCCTTGTACAATCCGCAGTTTATGTTCTGGAGAAACACGAGCATAAACGCTCACCTCTTTCACCTGGTTATCCAGATCCGATTGAGAAAGCTTTTGTAACTCCTGACCGGTAAGAACGCGATCATGTTGATCCGCAATACCCAAAGCATGAGCGATCGCGCGAGCCGTAAGCTGATGATCTCCGGTAATCATCACCGGGCGGATACCCGCATTCCGACAGCGTCGCACAGCATCCAAAACTTCTGGGCGGGGGGCATCTAACATCCCCACCAGCCCTAACCAAACTAACTCTTGCTCAGTCGTTTCACTAGCATCTACCCCATCATTGGGTGCAGCCTCCAGAGGCTTATAGGCAAACCCCAAAACCCGCAATCCCGCCCCAGCCATTTGATTATTGTGCCGCAGGATTTGCGTCCGTTGCTCGTCGGTCAACACCTCAGTGTGATCACCCGCCTGCAAAGAATGACACCGTTCCAAGACTAATTCAGGGGAACCTTTGGTAAACATGATGTAGGGGCTATCTGTTGTCCCTTGTCCGTCATTCGTTGCCACTGATCCATCTGACCCTTGACATATTACACTCATGCGCTTTCGCTCTGAGGAAAAGGGAATTTCACCGACCCGAGGAAACTGACGCCGCAACGGTTCTTTATCAACACCACCCTTCCCGGCTAGGGTAATTAATGCCCCTTCAGTGGGGTCTCCTAAAATCAACCAATCATCCTGTTCATACTGCAAGATAGCATCATTACACAGAGCGCAACCTTGAAGTAATACTTGTAATTCGGGATACTCTTGGGCAGAAACGGCTGTCTCGGTGATCAGAAATTCCCCGTTCGGCGCATAGCCTTCTCCCGTGACTTGGAAGGTGTGGTGGGGAGTGATGACCCATTGCACGACCATCTTATTTTGAGTCAGGGTACCGGTTTTATCCGAACAGATCGTCGTCACACTACCTAAGGTTTCCACGGCTGGAAGTTTACGGATCAGAGCATGGCGACGCACCATCCGTTGAGTCCCCAATGCCAAGGTGACGGTAATCACCGCAGGTAAGCCTTCTGGCACAACCGCTACCGCCATACTCAGGGAAACTTCCACCAGTTGTTGCAGAACGCCTAAATCGCCGCCACTTTGAATTAAGCCACCAACAACAACCAGCACCACTAGGATCAGAGAACCACTGACTAAGACATTCCCCAATTGGGTCATCCGCTGTTGCAGGGGTGTTGGTTCGCTTTCCACCCCTTGCAACATTTCGGCGATGCGTCCCAATTCCGTCTTCATCCCTGTGGCTGCAACCAGGACAGTTCCTCGACCTTGAACGACTTCGGTACCTTGAAAGACTAAATTGATGCGATCGCCTAAGGGGGTATCCTCAGCTAAGGTAACAGTGGCTTGCTTATTAACGGCGTTTGCTTCTCCGGTTAAGGCGGATTCCCGTATCTGGAGGTTGGATTGCTCGATTAACCGTCCATCAGCAGAAACTTGCACACCGGCTTCGAGGAGCATAATGTCTCCAGGGACAAGCTGTTTGCTATCCACCTCCATGGGTTTACCATCGCGGAGGACACGGACTTTGGGAGAGGCTAGATTTTTCAGGGCGGCGAGGGCTTTTTCGGCACGACTTTCTTGGAGATAGCCCAAGACACCGTTAAGAATAACGATTAACAGAATCGCAATTGTATCCTTAAACGGAACTTGACCCTCCTCTAACCCGCCTTGTCGCCAATCGATCAGGTCAATGACTCCGGAGATGATTGCCACCACAATCAGCATGATTAGCATGATATTGGTGAACTGATCCAGAAGAATCGCCCAAGTACTGCGACCAGCAGTTTCTTCGAGTTCATTCAATCCGTAGTATTGCGATCGCTGGCTGACTTGTTCAGCACTCAAACCCATCTGTGGATTGATATCCAGTTGGGCAAGCGAGTCTTCTATGGATTGGGTATGCCATGCATTTAAGGGATCAGGCAAGGAATGGGAAGGATGAGATGAAGTCACGGGGCAGGTTTACATAAACACGATACCCAATCAATCATAGTCTTTTCAGCCTACGACTGTAATTGGTAATTGTTCCCTGTTCCCTTAAAACTGGTAACGAACCGAAAAGTGGAACCCCTGATCTTGAGCATTCTGACCCTGATCCTCGAGTTCCACTAAGGGGATTCCATAGTCAAGGCGCAAATCTAATCCAGGTAGCGGTTGCCAAAGTATCCCCATGCCCAAACTGGCTAAAAACTGCTCTTGAGGCAGAGGGTTTAAATTATCGGGATGATTCCACACCCAACCCGCGTTAAAAAATGGCGCAATTTGGAACGTTGACGCACCAGCTGCGTTTCGCTCTAGGGTAATCCGGTCTTCTAAAAATAATCGCACGCCATTATCACCGATTCGAGCATTCTGTCGATAGCCTCGCACGGATTGAGCGCCACCAATGACAAATTGTTGAGACGGTAAAAGAGTATTGGGTGTAAGTTGAATATCAGCACCCATAATTAAAAAATGGCTACCACTGAGAATTTGGACTCGTTGTATCTGACCCAGCCAGCCCAAAAAACGTCCATCAGGCAAGGGATCGGGATTGATGTTAGCATCCAACCAACCTGTACCCAGACTAAAGAGCGATCGCACTGACCAAGCTCCTCTAGGATCACGGCGTAGGTAGTCTTGTCCAAATTGAATCACACTGGTGCGTGTTATCCCATTGGCATCAGCACCAGGACTCAAAGGGGCAGGCATACCCAATAAAAACGTCTGACTTTCCCTAAAGCTAAAACCCAGGGATAGAGCCAATTCTTCACGGGAGGTGCGAATTAAAGGTTGACGAAAACTAATCTCATACTGTTCAGATTCTCCCTCAATATCGAATTGAGCAAAGCGTTCGTCAGTCACTTGATTGCGATCAACGCTTGCTTGCACTTGCAGGGTGCCATTTTTCGGATTCAGGGGAAGACGATAGCCCATATCAATCACCTTTGAGCCGCCAGTGGTGGAATAGAAGTAACTAGCCGTCAGTTCATCCCCATAACCTGTAAGATTACGATAGCGCCCGTTTATACCCAATCGTTCTGAACCGACACTCGGCGGTGAATAGTTATCAGTAGTCACACTCCCTTCAAAGGGATTGGCTTCGATGACACGAACAATGAGAATACTCTTTCCCCGTTGACTACCAGCGCGAAGACTCGCTTCTACGGACTCAAACAAGGGATTAGCCCGCAGTAGCCGCAATTTATCTTCTAGGCGAGCAGTATTTAGGGGTGTGCTAACACCAAGCTGAATCCGATTCTGAATGTAGCTGGGTTTAAGGCGGCGAATTCCCTCAATTTTAATGTCTTCCAGACTTCCTTCCAGGACAAAAATCTCCACAATACCATCGGTAATAACCTGGTCTACTAGAATGGCTCTTGAGGTGATGTAGCCGCGATTTAGATAAAGTTGGGTGATGGCATCGGCGACCTGTTGCAGTTGTTGTAGGGTAACAGCCTGTCCTTCCAAGGGTTGCACAATTGGATTGAAGTCCTCTGGTGCCAAGATGGTGCTACCTGTAACATTGATTTTCTCGATTTGAATAGTCTCCACGTTGGGACTCGTGGGACGAGAGGGAGTGGGTTCGGGTTGGATCAACGGTGGGGAATCATCGGGACGTAAGGGTTCAGGAGTAGGAGTGGGTTGAGGAAAACGATCATCCGGATTGGGTTGGATTGTTTCGGGGTTTGGAGGCGTGGGTGGGGTTTGTGCGATCGGAATATCATCAAGGGAAGCGTTATCTGTGGCAACAATAGTTTTGAGCCATCTGTCATCTGCCATAGAGTCATCTTCTGCCTGCTGAGAACCTTCTACCATCTGCCCTGTTCCCTGTGCCTTCTGAAATTGCTGGTGAGAGAGTTCCCTCAGATTAGGTAGATTGAGGGGGTTCTGGCTCACTTGTGACACAGACATTGGAGTTGTACCCAATGCCATTGGCGCATTTAGACCTATAATGCCCACCCAAACAGGTGTCAGTTGCCCCAGAATCTGCCCCTTTAAAAAAATATTCACTAAAAGCTTACTCCCCGACCCTTTCATCGTTGAGCGCCTCCAGCGACTAATTGTTCTGGAATAACTGCCCCTAAGCTCATACTATAGAGTCCAGCGCATGGATATCGCGTCTGATTTCTTACTCTACTCTTCGAGGAGGGTTTAACCCAAGCAGAAGCCGCTTGCGCGTCTATGTCATTTGTACGCACAGTTTTTTACCAATAACCAATGTACAGACGCGCCCTGGTGCGTCTCTACTGACGGTGGTGGGGCAGTTCCCTCCCGTCTTGGGAAAGACGAGGTTTCCGTTTCTCACCCCACTACCTTGGAGAACTTGGCAACAAGAATGCCCCAACTCAAGGTTCTATCTCTGACCAAAGACGTTCTAAGCGCCGTTGCCATTGTGCCAATACTTCTTCTGTTTGTTCTCTTGATTCCATATCACCCATCAACCCTTCCCGATAAAAGCGATCTAGGGTTTGCAGGGTTGTTTCAAAAGATTGCCCTTGCTGCTTCGCCGCTCGAATGATTTGACGAATTTTACGGTCTACAAACTGGTCAAAGCTAGACTCTAAACCCTGTTGACATAAGCCAACCAATCGTACAACCGCAGCACAAAAGTCGTCAGCATCAAGCGTCTCCCGCTTATGCTGAAAGACGCCCCAAAGTGCATTTTGATTCAGGGCATAGCGAGTTTCCTGAGTTTCATCAAAATTGGCTTCGAGAAGCTGTTCAAGAAAGGGTTGGGCGTCTTGAGCCGATGCGATGGGAACCAAGATTCTTAACCAAGACTGGTCTGACGACAGAAGGATTAACACTCTCAGTTGAGGTGTTTCAACCTGCCACGTCCCTGATTCTACCTGTTGAACCGCCCTGGAATTAAAAAGTTCTGCCAGCTTGATGGTAATTTCTTCGGGTTTCATGCTGTTTTTTTGAGAGAATTCCGTAAAAAAATCCCCCGACAGTTGCCAGGGGACACGTTTAGCCATATAAAAGATTTGGGATGAAGTGTGAAGTGGCAAGATTGACGATACTTCTTGGTTATCTTTTGTTGTTCACACTTTAATCTTTAGAGCCATTCGGGAACTGCTTCTTCTTTGGTGTTGGTATTGCGTGAGGGCGTCTCGCGGGTAAACTTCATCTGAATCGAGCGAGTTTGTTCGCCATCGGCTGCCACTGCCATGATGGGATAGTCTATGAGACCATCTTGGAAGGACATTTGGAAGCGGAAGGTTCCGTCGGGGCTCAGTTTAATCGGGCGCCCGCCAATGGTTACGGTTGCATCCGGTTCGGTTGCACCGTAGACAATTAATTCAGCATCGGCAACCAACCAGAACTGACGTTGACGAATGGGTGACATACCAACTCCGGACATACCAACTCCGGACATGCCGACACCAGACATGGTTAAGCCAGACATAGTAGGTACAGCCCACATACCTACCCCAGAGGGGAAGATGTAGGAACTGACGGCTTGAGAAGGAACCATCGATCCGGGAACATGCTGCATTGAGCCGAATAGAGAACCAGCAACGCGCTGAGCTTCGGCTGATTTTGCCATGCCAAAGATTTCGTCGTAGATGGGGTTTTCGGCTCCGGCTTCTGCGGTCACAGGTTGGCGCTTGCTGGGAGGCACCAACTCATATACAGTCTTGCCTTGGAGTTCTTCTTCCCAGTTAACGGTGATGAATTGGTCTTCAATCCAGTCGCTGGGATAAACTGGGGGAACATGTACGGGTTTAGAACGGGCTAGGACTAACCAGCGACCATCGGCACAACGATAACCAATATCTACTACGTAGTCGCGATCGCTAACGGGTAGGGGTAGGTACCATTCCCGTGCCAGTTCGTCGCAGGGATATTCCTGAATGCTGTGGGGGCTCTGGTAGTCCAAGCTGATGTCAGTGACATCATAAATTCGCAGGGCTAATTGCTGTCCTCCCTGACGCCGCAGGTCTTCTTTGTGGTCGTTAGGGATATCCCAGTAGGTATATGCCCATTGGGGATCGCGAGGCATGAGAACGATCCGACTTTCTCCATAACCAGCGGGTAAATCAGGTAGTCCTTCGTCTACAGATGCCAGATTACCGCCTGTGCGATCTTCTTGACCGAGTTCAAATTTAGATGCTTCCACTTCTGGTTGTGCCTCCACTGTGCTAGTTGGACTGAGTGAGATTTTGGTATGTTGGACTTTTTGAATTTCTGCCAGCAACTGCGCCTTACGCATCCGGCTATATCGTGAGATGCCATACTCACTCGCAACTCTACGCAGTTGCCGTAAGGTCATCTCTTCTAAAGGTGGGCGTTCTTTTGCCATAAATATGCTCTCCAATTGTTAGGACGGTAGGTTGTATCTCTCCTGATGAATCAAAAAATGGGACTCATAGTTGAACAGCATCGCATTTGATAAAGGTTGATGATTCCTACCGCCTTGGAGTAAGTCAGTCTCGGTGACGCATTGCATTCGTCTTTCGTTTGGGCAGTTACAAACTCAGAACGACTTACTCTTTAGGCTTACGTTGGGATTATTCCCGATAACACTTAGTGCCAAGAATCACAGAAATACTCAAATCAGCATTTCTTTGGGATCGCTTTATTTATTTATGTAACAGAAAAGCCTTAGGTACGGTCAAGGGGATCAAGACGCCAATTTTCAAGAATTGACGAATTTACAAGCTTGTCGGGGATCGCAATGTCAACATTCCATGACATTTTTAGCCAAAGGGGATCGCTTAGGGGAGCTGGGGGAGCAGAGGGAGCAGAGGGAGCGGGGGGAGCAGAGGGAGCAGAGGGAGCAGAGGGACAAAATTTCTATTCCCTATTCCCTATGACACACCGAGCGAAGCCGAGGTGTTCCCTATTCCCTCACAAATGACAAATGACAAATAACTACCTAGAAATTGAAAAACCCCTCATCTGAGAAATCCTGCTGTTCCAGCCAATCTTGACCCAACTGAATGGTCACATCGGAGGCAAGAGAACCTGTACTCTCGACCCGCACCTCACCAAATCCCAAATCAGCCCGGATAGCCGCAGCGGTGGCTTCGTCTCCTTGTTGAGCAATGATGCGGGTGACGCGCAAGGGTTCTGCCCAGGGTTCGCCGACATAATTATTTCGATAACCTGCTTCTGTTAGGGTACTGATTAGGGATTGAACGGCTTCTGGATTATCAGTACTATCTTGAATCGCCACCCGCAAATAACCTGGGTCAATATCGGAGAGTTCGCTATAGCCTTGATCGAAATGTTGAGCCACCATTTGGCGAATCTGTCGGTGGTTTGGCAACCAATAACTGACTTCATTTTCTCCAGTGCCGTTAAACCGACCTGGAACCATTAACATTTGTACGTCAGAACGTTTGCTATTGACAGCAAATCCGATCAGAGCCACTAATTCTTCAACGCTTAAGTTTGTGTCAATGTGAGACTGAATAACCGATAAAATTTTGGGCAGTCGGGCTAACGTTGTTGGATTGAGTGCTTGCTCTATCAATGCCCGCATTAGTATTTGCTGGCGCTGTACTCGACCCACATCACCATATTTGTCATAGCGAAATCGCAAAAATTGCATTGCCTGATCGCCATTAAGATGCTGTTTGCCTTGCTTAAGGTCGATATAGAGGTGTTGAGAGTCATCTTTATACTTCATGTCCTGGGGAACATACACGGTGACCCCACCTAGGGCATCCACAAGCTTTTCCACACCTTGTACATTCACTCGGACATAACGGTCAATGCCTACACCGTCAAGGAGATCACTGGCTGCCTTTGCCGTTAAAGCTGGTCCACCATGGTAATTAGCGGCGTTGATTTTGATCACACCATACCCTTCAACGTAGGTTTGGGTATCGCGGGGAATGGAGAGAACCTTTAACTTTTGGTGGCTGGGGTCAAACCGAGCCAAAAGCATGGTGTCGGAGAGTCCATCAAAGGAATTTACCAGTGCATGGTATCCCAAGTCTTCCTCTAGAGGTTGATCCAAGTCAGAGGTAAGAACCTTAGTCCCCAAAATCAAAATATTGACAGGTCGCGTCAATTCGGGTAATCGCATACTATTGCGGGTCATACTACCCTTGTCGCTAAAGATGGCTGCCTCATCAGCATTCAGTTGACTTTGCAGTAAAGGCATACTCGATAGCGAAACAGCAAGCATTGCCCCTGCTGTTGCTGATAACATGGCGACGCCAGTAAAGCCTAACCATAGCCAAAGCCAATGTCCTCGTTTAGCTTTAGTCGGTTTCTTTTTCGGCGGTTGAATCCTCTTTTTCTGTCCTTGGCGGGGTTGTTCGTAGGTTTTTCGAGCTGGCACTTGGTTTCCTCACACACACATAAGCGATCAGGATGGGTTTAAGCAGATGATACACGCCGATGCCCTCATTGCTTACCCTGAGTCTGATAATGAGCGTTTGACACAAACACTCATTATCAGGTTTTCTCACCGTTTGGGGCAAAACCAGGCAAATACGGCAAAAGATGAGAGCAGTTGATCAACTTCAGGCAAAAAGCCTGTCACCATTTTCCTATAACCGGACAACCCAAACGCTGAAATCGTTTATTCGGACAGATGCTTTCGCACTTTTCCTTCCGCCACCGGGCTAATCCCAGGGAGGCGTGGTAACTTTCCTTGCCACAAGCGCACCATGAGCCAAACACTCACTAAAAAATACCCAGAGGTGAGCATGGTATTCATAAATAACAGGCGGAAGCTCCAAAACTCCGTGAGCTGCGCCCCTGACAATAATAAAATGTAGCCTAGTAGCCAAGCGAAAGCCAAGGTGACGGACAAGCGACTCACTGCTTGCTGTTCTCGTGTTCCTTGGCGACGGTAGAGTGTCCACAGTGCCGGAAAAAAGCCGATCACAGGCAGCAGGTAGGCAAATAGCTGTAAACGTTGCAGGTTTTGATTGTCCAATGGGTCGAGGTGATTCATGGTGCTTTGGTTTAAGGCACAAAAACCTTATCAGGTGGGAATTTGCTCATTGCTCATCAGTGCTAAAAAAGGGAATAATATCACAACGGCATACCAGGTAGCACAAAAACTGATGGGTATTCAATTCAATTTCATTGTCAAAGTCTTAATTCTCTCCCTTAGCATTTCCCTGGTGATTAAATACGCCAGTCCTAGTTTACCCCCTATTCCGGCAACGTCCGGGAATGCCCTGATTGCCGTACTCACACCTGCTATAATTTTGGCGATCGCTCTCTTGTGGCGCTTCTGGAAATTTCGTCAGCATCCGGTTGAATAGTGGCAGAGGTGTGGGAGTGCCGAGGTTCGTAGTCGGCACGAAGAGTGCTATAAGCTCGTATTGCTGACTATAAGCCTTTAATCCCATTTTAGACCTGGAATTCACAGCTACGTAAAATTGGCTGACTCTATTAAGAAAAACCAGGCAGAGGAGACATACAGGTTTTCCTAATCAACGTGGATAAGGGCGGGTTTAGTCATATCTGGGTGAAACCGAAACGATAGTAGTAAAACCCGCCCCTACATACAATTTAAAACTAGGTTCCCTCCAATGTCGTGAAGGGTCAACACTCGGTCAGGGCGGGTTTTGTATAAACGTTATCATCAATAGCTGGCACGAAATTTCCTAAACCCGCCCCTACGAATTTAAAACCAATGGCACTGAAAATTTGGATTTTGGGATCACCGAAACCCTGAATATGCCCTAGGGAGGACACTGCCTACCAGCCCTAAGTAGAGACGTAGCATGCTACGTCTCTACACCCTTACCAAGGACTTCCCACTAATGTAAATGCGCTCCAAAAATAAGGATGGGTAAACTCCTTATCCTCAATTCCAGCTAATTCTTCAGGTAAGGTAATCGTCCCATTGGGAGTAATCAATTGCCCATTTTCAATCTTCACTTGACCCTGAATCATGGCTAATTGTGTCTGTCGCAGCGCTTCGGCTTTAATTGGGACTTGCTTTAAGTTTGGATAAAAAGTGGTCATTAATCCCAATGTCCCCTCATCACTGACATACCAGAGACTTCCTAACGCTGATTTTACCCCGGCTTGTACCGCTAACCCAGTAAAACCTAACTCAGCTTCTTCATTTCCTAATGCAGTTCGACAAGCACTTAATACCATTAGTTCCACGGGTGGATTATGTAGTCCAAGTTGGCGAATTTGATCCAGGGATAGTCTCGTATTCCAAAACTGGATATAGGAATTTTCCGGTTGACCCGATTTAAATTCACCATGAGTTGCCAAGTGGACAATACCAAAGGGCTGATCCGCCCGTGCTGCTTTAAGATTGGCGGGAGTAAACGTAGAATTAAGGAAGGATTCACCTTGCCATAGTTTATCTGCGATCGCGGATAATTCCACAGGCACAGCCGGCAACGGATTTTGGTCAGTAAATTCCGACGCCCCCATTGCCAAAACCTGTAAATCACTCACATCCACATAACGAGTATCCGTTAGCGATAGACTCGGCATAAAACCGATACTATACCGTTCAACAATAAAGCCATTCCCATCATGGAGAGCCGCCACAGGTAAAGAACGCAAACCCTGATCCATAATAAAAGCCAGATTATTAATTTCTCTATCTTGTAACTCCTCCTCCAACGGAGCAATTAACCACTGATACAACTGCTGAGCGCTAGGAAGATAAGGACGAGGAATGCGAGTATCCGTAACCGCACGACGGAATCCTTGTACCATTTCCATCACCCTTTTCCGAGTCGCCCCCGGTACAACAAATCGAATCGGTTCCCCTTCAGCCGTAACCAAAATCAACTCCAATTGCGCCCCATCTTCCCACACCTCCTGAGCCAAAAACATCTCATCCCAACCACCAAAACCCTCTGCGAACCTCTGCGCTTCCCTCTGCGAACCTCTGCGTTTTCTCATCTCAACTTCGCCTCTCCCACCATCATCTTCAGCAACATTCCCTGGCACAAACACCGCATAAATCAGAGCCGGTTTCACCCCAGCCGCCTGTTCAATCCTTTGTAAAGTTCTTTGCGCTTGTACCAGCGTAATAATTGGCGTCTCAGTTAACCCCCAATACTCTTCATATTCATTCGTGAACGCGGCTTCAGTTTCTGCGATCGGACTCAAAACTGGAGAAGTATCGCAGTCGCCAGGATTATTAGGACATACTGATAAATGCAATGTATGGTTTTGAGATAGACTGAGTGTTCTAATCGTTATAGCGGTTGCTATATCAGTCCCGAAATTCTCAGTGATATCCTCAGATTCATCTATCTCGTCTGGTTCGGTGTCTAAACAGTCAGGAGGACAAGAACCTGTAATAAATTGATCAGTGATAATCTGAACATTTCCTTCGGTTTTGTTATCAGTAAACGATTGGAACGGTTCAAGGTTAGACTCGCCACTCGTAATCGCACCTGCTGTACCGTTAATTGAGGCATCACCCACATTAAAAGGAATCAAACCCTGACCGCCATGTTGGATAGTAATCGCACCACCACCGCTACCTCCGGCTGTGGAAATACTGGTATTTTCCTCATTTTGGTCGATAAATGTGTCAGTTATCTGGATAAATCCGCCAGCGGTAATATCAACATTCCCTCCTGTACCATTAATTCCGGCTTGTGTATTAATTGCGGTGACTTGAATATTATTTCCTGCATTAAGGGTAATAGAACCACCATCACCTGAACTGGAACTTGTGTCGAGGGATTGAGTAGTGATATCTTGACTAGCTGTTAGGTCAATACTATTGGCAGTTATTGTATCATTGGCTATGATATTGGCGGCACTATTGACCGTTAATCCACCGAGTTTTCTTGAGGTAGCCGTACCTGTTCCCGTGGTGTATTGATCGGCTACTTCATCAGGGGATAAGGCAGAATCGTAAATGGCTACTTCGTCAATACTGCCCCGGAAAAAATTATCAATTGCGTTCCCCCCTCTACGTGCTAGAAAAAGTGGAGAATTATTTTGTGTCGGGCTATTTATAGTATCGGTATTCGTATCTTCTAGAATTCCATCAACATATAAAGAGAGTGTCGAACCCTCTTTGATAAAAGCAATGTGATGAAACTGTCCATCGTCTATGGATACTGTTGAGTTAACGGTAGGACTCAGATTTGCAGGAAAACCATCATATCGCGCAGCAAGGATTTTTCCTGATTGGTAGAAATAGCGAATCACATAAGGGTATGGCTCGCCTCCACTCCATTTTTCAATGACATCCTTATCACCAGCTACCGTATCCAATTGTTCGGACGAAGCTTTAATCCAAGCCGTTATCGTAAAATCCTCATTTGTACCAAAATCAATAAAATCTGAATCGGGAATTTCTACATACCCCGTCGTACCATCAAAAAATGGAGCTGGATTAGCATCATCCACTAACGCCCCCTCTTGATTGCGGTTTACCCCACCAAAATAAGTGCCATCTATATTGTTTCCAGACGAGTCAAAAGCTGTCTCCCCCTCTTCATCCAAACGCCAATATCCCACCGGATCATCTAACAGTACCGCCACATTATAAGGTAACGCTCCACCTACAGCACCATTAAACGTAATATTCCCGGTTCCGGCTTCTAAGGTTAACGTATCCGTACCTGGATTAAACGCATGAAGACTACTATTAAATGTAATATCACCGCCGACAGTAGAACCTGTGCTGAGTGTTTGACTGCTGCGAAGAATCACGGGCGCTTCAAAGGTGAGATTTCCACCATTCAAGTAAACTGATGCATCTAAATTGATAAATGCCGCCTCAAAGGTTAAATTGTTGCTACTGCTGGAATTAATATCACTGATAATATCAATATTTTTACTCGCAGCAATTGAGACATCCCCAGAATTTAATGCAGTTAACAGTGAATTGGCAGAAATCAGGAAACTTCCGCTACCTTCTCCCGACAAGATTTGATTATCGTTGAGTGCTATATCATTGGTTCCGGTTGTGCCAATGATAACGCTAGTGGGATCTAATAATAACTGTCCCGCTTCACCTGCAATAGCACTTACATCGACAACACCGTCAAAGGCTAACTGTTGCTGACTGGATATTTCCACAAAACCGCCGTTGCCATAATTGTGTCCGCCACGGGCGCTAATGTTGCCATGAAATATAGTTTGTTCATCCGCCCAGATAATTATATTTCCGCCATCGCCTTCTGTTAAAGCATCGGCTTTAATCGTAGAATTTTCATTAATAAACGTGATATCAGCATTAGGGATTATTCCTGCACCTTGATAGTCGCCACCAATGCGAATAGTACCGCCGTCATTTGTACCGGATGCGTCAATATTGGCAGAAATTAATCCTACGGTTTTGCCAATAATATTTATCTCGCCGCCAATGGTTGGTGGGAGAGAGGGCGCACGTCGGTGCGCCCCTACAGGGTTGGAAACATCAATTGTTCCAGAGATAATGGTAACTCCTGTTTTATTGGGGAGAATTAAGTCAGAATCGGTTAATTTGACTGTTTCCGTTGAATCCACCTCAACGTCTGTCTCCAGATTCTCCGGCGTACCTGTCAATAATGCGGCTAAATCTAACGGTGTAAAGGGGATAAGTTCTCCCGAACTATTGACTAATGGTTCAACTTCTATAGACAGCAATTGTCCCGGCTGAGAAATCTTGACCCGATGAGAACCGGGAACGGCTGCAATGGTAATTCTTCCTCCCGGTGCTGTTAGTTCTCCCGTATTAATAACCGTACCACCGAGTAAAGTTAAATTCTGACCCTGGGAGATAGCTAAATTTCCGGCATTAACCAGACTTCCGGTCTGAGATACATCAAAGATAAACTGTTGCGGATTCCCGACTAATTGCTGATACTCATTTGTGCCGAAAGCATTAAACCAAAGATTCTCGCCAAACCCAATCCCTGTAGCCGTGGTAGCGATAAAATCAGCCGGGACATTTAACTGAGCATATTGCCCAAAAACTATCCCCGCCGGATTCATTAAATATAAATTCGCATTTCCGCCTGTCACCTGAATCAAGCCATTAATCAGTGAGGGATTTCCCCCCATTACTCGTCCGAAAATATTATTGAGGTGAGGATTTGCCAAAAAGTTAGCGATTTCACCTGCATCTAAACCAAAGTCCTGGAAACTGTGGAATAGATTGGTTTCGTCCCTTGACAAACTACCACCATTAATGTTATGTGTATTTCCCTGTTGATCAACAGTTGTACCCGTTCCATCTGATGCTGGGGTAATTGATTGTGCTAGTGTCTGTGGACTAACAACCAGCGCCGCTATTGTGACAAGCATGGCTTGAGTGAGGGAAACCGTTAGAGCTATCCAATTAAAACACCATTGAAGAGATTTCATGGGGTGATACACCAAGACATATTGCTTGAATTGTATCTCCCTGTTTCGATGGTTTAATCAATAAATAGGAAAGTGCAAGAAAAGTATATAAAGTTTTAGGTTTGTTATTTAGTGATACCTTTGGAGTTGGATACCGGCGAAGACAGCGCAACGACAAACACGATCGCGTCCGTTGGAGGATCAGCCCCGACAAATTGACACCCCCGCCCCCAGATGTGCTACTGCACGTCTCTACATCAGCTAGGAAGTCGCCGATAACGAGTAAAATAACTCTTGTCTTGTGATCATCCTGCTTTATTTTGACCACCTGGATCACCCTGAAAACAACTCATACCCGCTGGGAAGCCGAGCTGATGCAGCAGGTTCTGGCAGCTCACGACATCCCTAGTCGGATTATTGACCAGGGTATCCCGTCCTATTTTGGGGCGGGGAGTCCGGCTGCGTTGCAAGTTCGCTCCTACGATCAATGGACAGCTTTGTTATTGCTGAGTTCTCCAGACGAGGAATAAGCAGACATCTCGGATAATTATTAAGGAATTAAAACATTTCATGTCTTTATTTGACTGGTTTGCCAATCGACGAAAATCAGAACCGATTCCCCAACAACGACGGGAACGGGAGATTGCTGATGGATTGTGGACAAAATGTGAGGCGTGCGCGGTTCTCACCTATACTAAAGACCTGAGAGCGAATCAAATGGTCTGCTCCGAATGTGGTCATCATATCCGGGTATATAGCGATGAACGGATTCGCCAGCTTATTGATGGGAATACCTGGATACCCCTGGATGAGCAAATTCGCCCCACTGATCCGCTAAAATTCCGCGATCGCAAATCCTATAGTGATCGCCTACAAGATTACCAAGACAAGACTCAACTCACTGACGCCGTGCAAACGGGAATCGGACAGCTTCATGGATTACCCATCGCCCTAGGCGTCATGGATTTCCGATTCATGGGCGGTAGTATGGGTTCGGTGGTGGGCGAAAAACTGACCCGCCTCATCGAACAAGCCACCCGCCAACGCTTACCTGTGGTAATTATATGCGCCTCTGGGGGGGCGAGAATGCAAGAAGGCATGTTAAGCCTGATGCAGATGGCGAAAATCTCTGGGGCGCTGGAACAGCATCGTCAAGCTAACCTACTCTATATCCCTGTGTTAACCCATCCCACCACGGGAGGCGTTACTGCTAGTTTTGCTATGTTAGGAGACATTATTTTAGCCGAACCCAAAGCTACCATCGGTTTTGCGGGACGCCGAGTGATTGAGCAAACGCTGCGCGAAAAACTCCCCGACGACTTTCAAACCTCTGAATATCTACTCCAGTACGGCTTTGTTGATGCGATTGTTCCTCGCACTCAGTTGAAAAAGACACTGGCGCAGCTTATTCGTCTTCATCAACCCTTCCCCACCTCACCTACTGTGGTTTCCCATTCTGAACCGATGACGTTGATGGCGAAAGGCGCTGATCTCAAAACTGAGTTTTAAGGGGGGAGAGTTTTGTGAGTTTTTACCTATAAATCTTTGACGTAAAAAACTTCTTGAGAGAAAGACGCCCCCAGGATGGCATCATATTCATAGTGAAGTGACTCAATCTCAATTTCGTCAGTCAATTATTATGGGGTTTGCAGACCGATCAAAGGTGGACATTACTGCCGAATACACGGTTCCCACAAAAAAGATACCCGATCCAGGTAAACCGTTGGGAATCATTGAAGACTGAAAATGGGCGGCTTGTGCATTCCCTGTTTTCTGTTAAAAGTTCACTGAAAATCCGTAGTGTGACATCTTTAAACGTGCAGACTGTCGGTTTGATCCCCATGAGTGGTTGACGGCGGTGCCCTTCAGGTAGAGGATAAGCTACAGGTTGAGCAATTTTCATGCATTAAAGACGAATGAGCCAAATTTTCCAAGGAGAACCCCGAATGAAACGATTGATATTGCTGGCTGTGGCAATGGTATTCTTTGTGTTTCAAATAGCAGTGAGTAGCGCCACCGCTCTGGAACTGAGTCAGGACGTTCGTACTGTTCCCGTGAATGAACAGGGTGATACTAAGGTTGTCAGCCTAGCCGAGTTCAAGACAGGTCAACGCCTGTTTATCGATAGCTGTAGTCAATGTCATCTCGGCGGCAGAACTAAGACAAACCCCAACGTCACCTTAAAGATAGAGGATCTGCAAGGGGCATTCCCCCGTCGCGATAACATCGCCGCTCTCGTAGACTACATCAAAAACCCCACAACCTACGATGGATTTACAGAGATTTATGAGTTCCACCCCAGTACTCGCAGCGCCGATATCTTCCCTGAGATGAGAAATCTCACAGAAGATGACCTTGAGGCGATATCGGGTTATATTCTGATCCAACCAAAAGTTCAAGGTATCATGTGGGGAGGTGGTAAGGCTGTCAGCTAAGTCCGAATTTTTTTGAATGATTCATTGGAGGGTTGAAAGGAGGCGATTAAAAGGTTGGAGGTAAAAACATTCAACGTTTAATTGGCTACGGCTCAACCCTTCAATAAGCAAAAGCAAAAGATGAAAAACTAGAAACTAATGCTGAATAATAGGATTAAAAGCTTTCAATTTAGCCATTCATTCCGATATAAGTTTTTTTCAGTTCGCAGTCTGTTCGCTATGTTGATGGCTCTGTGTGTCGTCTTTATGGTCAGCTCACCCGCTTATGCGATCGATGACTACGTTAAACGTTTTTTAAAGGTGACTGAACCCATTGCCTTAGATGTCAATGAACAGGGACAGACAAAGGAATTCACCCCAGACGATTTGGCTGAGGGGAAAGAACTGTTTAAAGCCCATTGCATTAATTGTCATGTTGGCGGAACCACCCTACAAGATCCGAGAGTTTCCCTGGGACTGGAAACATTGGCGGGAGCTACCCCACCTCGCGATAATGTTGATGGGATTATCTCTTTTCTCAGAGAACCCATGACCTATGATGGCAGTGCCTCAAGTTTTTGGTGTCGCCAAGTTCCAGATACTTGGATGCCACAGGAGCAAATTGAAAAGCTAGCCGCATTTGTCCTGAGAGCCGCTCAAAAGGCTCCAGGCTGGGGAGAAAAGGCTTCAACTTAACGTTGTGGAAGTAGAGACGTAAGGCGTGGAACGTCTGGAAGATGAGGGAGATGAGGAAGATAGGGGAGATGGGAAAGCTATGGTGATAATCGGACAAGGCAATGCCGTGTCCCTACCAAAGCTTAGGGATAATTGATTCGTAGGGGCACGATAGTATCGTGCCCTGATCTCGCTTCTTCCCCAGCTCCACTACTAATACGTCATAATGGGGTGTAAATTTTGAGAGTAGCGCTCAAACTTTGAGCAAATGAAAACAGCGACGCGCCCAGAGGAATTAACGGATTTAGGCAACTGCTTACAGGAGGACTTGCAGTCATACCTGCATGAGAGCATTCCTGTTCAAGTTCGGTGTCGGCGAAGTGATGAACGGTTAGCGATTTGGGTACAGCATCCCGCCGAAGCGACGCTGGATCAAGACCAGATTCTCGCGTTTTTAGAACAAACGATCCGCAGCCAATATCCATTGGTGGCTCAACAAGCAAGAGTTAACCTGCTGCGAGCTGGAGAAAAGAAACCTTACGTCTCGCGATCGCTCTTCCTAAATTTGCCTGAACCTGAACCCGAAACCACAACCCCCTCTGATGCAGATTCGGTAGAAACGAACGCCACAGAGGAGACTAACCCCCCGTCTGAAACGGAAACTCCACAAAACTCAGACTCGGACGAAACACAAGCTGAATCATCCCATCCGTGGGATCAACCGATTCCAGAAGTAAACGATGAAGCCGATGCGTCAGAATCAGAAAAACCCCCGTCAGTCAAGGTTAGGTTAAAATCATCCCTACTGCCGTTGGTGGTAGCGGGTGCTGGGTTGAGTTTGCTGGTTTTCTTTAGCACGCTTTATGTCCTAACTCGTCCTTGTGTCATGGGTGAATGTGCGGTTTTGCCAGAAGCAGAACAGTTAAGCCAAAAATCAACCAAAACTCTGCAAAACCCAGAATCGGGAAAAGCAGTTTTGGAAGCACAGGAACAGCTACAAGAGGCGATTCAATTGGTTGCGGCGATTCCGCCTTGGTCACGTTACCACAGCCAAGCTCAACAAAAACTGCAAATCTATCAATCGCACTCGGAAACAGTGGCGGATATGGTAGAGGCGCTGAAAACGGCGGCTAGAGCCGGGTATGAGAGCCAAAACCCGCCCCATCCAGAGTCGAAGTGGCGGGAGGTTCAGAACCTCTGGCGAGACGCGATCGCTAAACTGGAACAGCTCCCCACCGATAGCAATCTCCAACCCTTAGCCAAAGCCAAAATTAAGGCGTATAAGACGAATTTAGAAGAAATTAATCAGCGACTGCTCAAAGAACGGAAAGCACAGGAACATATAAAAGCAGCTCAAGAAGCAGCGCGGATGGCACAGGCGCGTCAAGGAATTGCCCAATCCTTGTCAGACTGGCAATTGGTTTATGCGACTTGGCAAGCGTCGATGCAGCGTCTCAAACAGATTCCCCAAGGGACAACCCCCTATGAGGAAGCCCAAGAGTTATTGGCGCTGTATTTACCGAAACTCGCTAATGCGCGCGATCGCAAAACGAGTGAGCAAATTGCTGCCAATGCCTATAATCAAGGCGTGCGCTTGGCTCAACTGGCAACGGATTCTCAAACGGACAAGCAATGGTCAGCCGCCCTGATTCACTGGCGAAATGCGTTAACTTATGTTAATCAGGTTCCCAAAGATACCTATTACTATACCAAGTCACAATCCCTAGTGGAACCCTATCGAGGTGCGCTCAAGCAGGCTCAAAACCAGCTTCAGTTAGCCGTTAAGATGCAACAAGCTCGTCGGGATCTCAGTCAAACCTGTTTTGGGAAACCCAGCATTTGTAGCTATACGATTGACAACAAGATGATTAAGGTTCAGTTGACACCTGCTTATGTCCAGATGGTGCAACAGCGAGCGCTAAGTGCTAGAAGCCAAGGAGACTCACAGGCTCATGCGGGTATTGTGAATCATATTTTGACCTTGGGAGAAGCGTTGGAAGTGATTAGCGATAATGCCAAACTGCGAGTAGAGGTTTATACACCAGAGGGTGTGATGATCCAGGCACATAATCCAGCTCAGTAGCTAGTTCAGCTCGGCTTCAAATACCCACCAGTTAACAAGCTTGCTAACAAGTGCAGCCTTCTATTCACCGCCAAATCATAGATTATGGCGGCAGACTTCTTGGCGGATTAGGTAATGTATCAAAATATTACTTTCAGTAACAAAATACAAAATAATAGAAGTTTAGCTCCCTATCAAACCTTAAGATAATTAGTAGCGTTAATAGAGATATTTAAATTGAGAACAAGAAAAAATCTATAAAAATGGCTGGGCAAGAGGTTCCGGAATTAACGAGTGATCCATAAAATTGCTCAAAAATTTTTATCTCGATTAAAAGATAAAGTTATTTTCTAGGGACTTTAAATGATACAGAAAACTCAACAGTTACAATTATCCCAATCCCCGATAAATCCCAGTCCAACGATGATGGCTCTATTTGCCATATTTACTGCCATCGTCGCTTTATCCCTTGCTGCTATATTTATCCGATTGAGTGAACGGGAACTCGGTCCGTTTGCCACAATCTTTAACCGATTCTGGATTGCCTTTTTAGTCTTATGGCTGTTGAACCAGTCGAAGGCGCGATCGCAAGGGCATGAAAAATTGTCCGTACCTCAGTCAGCTTATACAGTTCGCGATTGGCTCATGTTGATCGCGGCTGGAGTAATGTTCTGGGGTTGTTTGGCACTTTGGGCATGGTCTCTCACCCAAACAGGTGTTGCCAATTCAACTATCTTACACAACCTGACTCCCTTATTCACGACCTTAGGAGTATGGCTGATATTCGGTCAACGTTTTGACAGTCAATTCCTGATTGGTTTGATGATGGCAATGGTGGGAGCAACAGCGCTAGGACTTGGTGATTTACAAGTAGCGACGGATAACTTTGCCGGGGATATTGCTGCTTTCTTATCAGCACTCTTTTCAGCCGCCAACTTAATGCTGATTGAAAAATTGCGTGCCAAGTGGGATGCCACAACCATTATTATGTGGTGCTGTTTAGTCGGATTGGTGGTAACGTTTCCCGTGGTACTGCTAACCGAAGACAGACTATTCCCGATTTCGGGTTCAGGATGGTTATCAGTTATCGGTTTAGCTATTGTCTGTCAAGTCGTCGGTCAAGGACTTCAGGCATATAGCCTCAAACGCTTGTCTTCTGGATTAGTGGGTGTGTTCCTGCTACTTGATCCGGTACTGGCAGCTTTGGTGGCGTGGGTTCTGTTTTCAGAACACTTAAGCCTGTTTAACGGATTCGCGTTTGCTGTGGTTTTACTAGGCATCTATGTGGCTAAATCGAGTCAATACGCCTCTCAGGTTATGGCGAATGACTCCCAACCAGCGCTTTGTGTAGCTGCTGGGAAACAACTGCCCCACCTGCCACAAATAACGCCGTAGTTGGCTTTTTGGGTATTATCTTGGATAAGATGTCAACAGCCCCACCGTCTAGATGGATGGGGATGGAGCGAGGTGAACTACTCAGGCTTACTTCGTTGAAGCCTGAGCTTCTGATCTCACAGGGTATTGCGTCAACTTAGACTTGCGCCCAAGTTTCGGTCTCACATCCCCTCCATCAGCAGCAGTCCCAGTCCCTGAGACCGATAAGATTCTGATGCCTTCCGCTCTGATATTTGCTGAAGCGTTACCATCTCTATCATGATGAGTACCACAGCTAGGACAAGTCCAACTCCTAACCTCTAAGGGCATCTCGTCCACCTGATAATGGCAGTTTGAGCAGAGTTTTGAACTGGGAAACCATCGGTTAATTTCTACCAATACCTTGCCCTCTTTTTCGAGCTTGTACGATAGAAAATTGACAAACATTCCCCAGCCTACATCAGAAATTGCTTTAGCTAGTTTATGGTTACGAACCATGCCCTTAGTATTTAGACTTTCGACTACGATGACTTGGTTTTCGTCAACAAGCTTTCTGGACAGCTTATGCAGGTAGTCTTGACGGACATTACTAACTCGTTCGTGAACCCTAGCTACCAGTTTTCTGGCTTTATCTGTTGAATTGCTCCCCTTCTCCTTTCTGTCTAATTTTCGTTGCTTCCGCTTGAGGTTACGCTCATGCTTGGCTAAATGCCTAGGGTTAGCAAACTTAGAGGTCTTGACCCCATCATTGACAATCGCAAAGTCCTTCAATCCTAAGTCAATCCCAGCTACTTTGCCATCGGTGCTAACCGGTGGGCTATCCTCTTGTGTCTCGGTCAAGACGGATGCAAAATACTTTCCCGATGGGGTCATGCTCACCGTTACCGTCTTGATTGTTCCTTCAATGGGTCGGTGTATTTTAGCTTTGACTTTTGCCACGCGACCAGGAAATTTGAGGCAACCATCTACAACTGTTACTGACTGGGGATACTGAATGGACTGCTTATTTCTTTTTGCCTTAAACCTAGGGTATCTAGCCCTACCCTCAAAAAAGTTCTTATAGGCAGTCACTAGGTTGAGTGTAGTA
>NZ_JAVJRX010000068.1:0-21740 GCF_040219735.1 Coleofasciculus sp. G1-WW12-02
GTACTTCACGGTGCCTATATATTTCCGCTCAACGTAGTATTCCTTGCTTTCGTCGGAATACTGAGGCTAATCACGAAGGCACAAGATTTCTCTCAAGCCCACGCTGTACCGCTCGTATCGGTCAGCGTTGGGTTCGTGACATAATTCTTGGAATACAACCATATTGGCAAGAGTTGACACAACTCGTTGAGACCCGATTATGACATTCTTTCGTAAGGACGACCAACTCGAAAAAATTGGCACAGAGATTCTCGAAGCCACCTGGTTAGAGTTTCCTGGATTCGCCCGCAATCAAATCGCTCTCACCTGGATTGTCTATGATCCCCCCATCCCCGTAAATACAGGAGGGGCGCTTTCTTCCGATGAATTTTGGAAATATCCAGTCCGAGGCTTTAGTTATCGGGGTGTTGAGCGAATTTACCCAGCAGATTTGGTTGCCCTATTTTATCTGGTAGCCATCCAAGAATGGTTAGAAACTTCCATGGTTGGACAATCCGATGAACTGAATCGAGGGATTCAGAATATGATTGTTGACTCTAGCCATGATGCATTAAGTTTAGTCGTCGATGTCTTGAGTGGGACAACCAGTGGTCCAGAGTTAACCCCTGGTCCGTTGGAAACCTGGAAACTACAACGTAATATCGTTAATCGTTACTTTCAATCTCTCGGTTGGCAAGACTTAGAATCAATTAACGTCAATCAAAAAACCTGGAGTGATGGACCCTATGGTCGGGAACGGCGATTTATGGGAACATTGATGGAAAATCGGAATATGTTAACCACGAATGCCACAGCACGGCTACTCCATAGTATCGTTGGTGGCGTGGCGGTTTCTGGAGTGCGATCGCAATTGATGATGAGCCTGCTAAAACGCAACCTGAACCCAGCCACTCTCCAGGATAACCCCCATAATCAGATTACAGGATTCTTAGGCGGTGGTCTTCCACCAGAGGCTCAGTTATGGTCTAAATCCGGGTATTCAACCCCAATGCGACATGATGCGGCTTACATCGAGATCCCGTCTATTTTACCTTATCTACTGGTTGTATTTACTGAAAGCAAAACTCATAGTCAAAATCAAGACCTTCTCCCTTTTATTTCTCAAAAGGTCGTAAACGCAATGAGTATATTGACTTAGTGGCTAGGAAAGGGCAATCCTAGACAATATAAGCAAATCGGCTTTGCTAATTTCAACCTTTGAATTTTTTGTTGAGGAGTGACCTTGAAACATCATCTTTTACGCTCCACTACTTACGGCGTGGGTTTAGGGATAGTCGCCATGGGTAACCATGGGTTACCCGTTAACGCTCAAGTATCCAGTCAGGGCGGATCATTGACTCGCTTAGAATCCATCGCGGCTGAGGTACGCACCGAGGGGACGGCTGAACCCGCCAATGCTTGGGTTAACCGATTGACGGGTGATCCCGCACTGACTCAGGGTGCGGTCAATCTTCCGGCTGAGTCTTCACTCTCACAAGCTACACTTACACCCAGTGCTACTGTAGAATCGCCGACTCATTCTGTATCGTGGAGTAAAGGACTCCCCAGCAATCCAGCAGCAACCCCGAGTTCGGTAAATCCAAGGGTTTCGGAAGCTCAAGCCTCATCTCTAAAGAGTTTCACTCGTCAAGACGATGCTCTCGCAACTCAACCTGTCCCCCAAACCCTGACCTCATCGGCTGATTCGCTGACCCTACAGCCGACTCAGGACTCAGAAATCGTGTTAAATGAATCGCAGACTCTGGCTCAAACCGATCTGGATATCCGCCGAGGACCTGATCGGGTTCCCAATTATGTGGGGGTTGGTGTCAACATTGGTTTAACCGAAGGTGACGATGACGACAATAACGCTAACGATGGGGGTGGTGAGACGGGTTTAGGGGATGCTGGTTTTGTTATAAATGGCAAAATCGGATTGTCTCGTAACCTATCCCTGCGACCTGGTGTGATAATTGGCAATGATGCCGTCTTTATGGTGCCGCTCACTTACGACTTTGTCATTCCTCGCGTCGATCCCTTTGAACCCATCCGCTTCGCCCCGTTTTTAGGCGGGGGTATCGCCTTGTCAACGGATGCGGATGACAACATCGGATTCTTACTCACTGGGGGTGTGGATGTACCCTTGTCGCGATCGTTTGTCGCCAATGGGTCAATCAATATTGGTTTTATCGAAGATCAGACCGATGTCGGTATCATCCTCGGCGTAGGTTACACCTTTGCTGATTTCTAATTGAGTATCTGTAGGGGCGACCCGCTTGCATAAATTAACAATACCACTCCACTCAATTGGGTCGGGTCGCCCTCTATGCAAACCCTTGGATAAAAAGCGAGTTAAGTTAACGCGGGTTCACTGGACTGATAAATATGAGCGGCTTTGAGCATGTGATAAGTAATCAACAGTTGGGTTAAAGCTAGGGGATAACTCTGGAGTATTTCCCCTGTAGTTCCCGTCACCTTACCGATATCAGGATCACCTTCTAATGTGCAGTATTTACCCAAGTAAGGAATTTCGCTACATAAAATCCGTTCTAATTCCCGTACCTGTTCCTCTGTCGCATGACCATCGATTTCCAGAACATCTACAGGTTTACCCATATCTCGGTCTAATTCTAGGCGAATGGCTGTACTTAGATGGGATTTGCTGGGGCTCAGGAGTCGGGTAAAGTCTGGATGGGGAATCGTCGGTCTGAGGACTAACCGCACATTTAGCATTAAATCACTCTGTTCCTCTGATAACTCGTCAGGGGGATAGAAGCTGACCACCATATCTGACCACTTACGCTGGGGACGGATAAATTCTTCAGAATCCACTTCCCGTTGTCTCAACTGTTCCAGTACCTGTTCTTCCGTATATCCCCGCTTGCGCGTATCCCGCTTAATCTTCCACTCACTCCGCAGAGATTCTGGTGGTGCTAAAAAGACCTTGACATCGAAGCACTCACGCGCTAAGCGAGTGGAATAACCGAGTAATCCTTCAACAATGACAAATCGGCGGGGTTGAATGTACTCCGGTGGTTCAAAGGTGCCGGTGTTGTGGTTGTAAATAGGTTTGAGAATTGATTGTCCAGTTCGCAGCAGACTCAGATGCTGCTGCATGATATCCAAATAGTTACAGTCAGGATGGAGGGCTGAAATCGCTTTTTGCGCCCGTTGCTGGCGATCATAGCGGTGGTAATCATCGGTGCAGAGGATTGTGACTTCATCTTCGCCCAATATTTGTGCAATTCCTCGTGTTAGCGTTGTTTTGCCAGCAGCGCTATCACCGACAATACCGAGGATAATAGGGCGATGAGTCATAGGTCTTCGATGATTATAAAATTAGGGAACTCCTGATTCGTCTCATTCTAGGTGGGAAGGGGCTGTTTTGTCATTTGTCATTTGTTTGCACCCTCCGTCCCTGTGCCCCCTGCACCTCAGTCCGCCATCTCACTGGCAATATCATCCGTCTTTGCCGCCATGATAAAGTCGTTTTTGTGTAAGCCGGAGATCGCGTGAGTCCACCAGGTTACAGTGACTTTACCATATTCGGTTAAAATAGCGGGGTGATGTCCTTGTTCCTCGGCAATTTCACCAACACTGTCGGTAAAGGTGAGCGCTGTTTTGAAATCGGGAAATTCATAAGAGCGTTCTAAGCGGGCTTCCCCTTGTGGCTGAATTAGGTTCCAGTCGGGAATTTCCGGTTTAAGTTGGGCGATCTCTTCTTGGCTAACGGGGGATGAATTCTTGGTGCAAGCTTCGCATTTTTGTTGGTTTAATTGAGCCATAGCGATTCTCCTTCTGATTTCCCTCACTTTCACATTTTAAACTGGGTCAGAACATCTATCTTAGGAGCAATGGCGCTGACATAAACAGTGTGAGATCACCAAAACCTTTGATATACCGTAGGGTGGGCATTGCCCACCAGCCTTAAGTCGAATGGCACTGACTTAAGGATTGATCCTAAGCCCGGAAGTGCTGATGATACAAAGTGTACCGACTACGAACCTAGGCTAGGTTCTGCAAAAATTTTAGAAAAGGGGGTGACACCCCTAACTCCAAAAATGATATAGTGTGACAGATAGATGCACCCTGATAATTGGGAGAGTCCTTTGAGTGGCTCTCTTTTTTATTTGTTATGGCTCAATCAAAGACTGTAGGACAGACTTACAGCACAAAAGGTGAAATTCATCGATTACTGACCCCCTGAGAGTTGATATAATCGCTACTCGAACTACTATTACGAGTTGAGGGGGAAGCATCATGTCAGATTGGCAGGAAATTACAGGTGGCGTCACAGCACCGAGAGGATATCGAGCATCTGGAATAGTGGCTGGACTTAAGCCTTCAGGGCTGCCGGATTTGGCATTGATTATGTCTGATGTGGAGGCGATCGCAGCCGGAGTCTTTACTCTAAATCAGGTTTGTGCTGCACCAGTTACCTATTGTCGTCAGCGTTTGCATTCAAAAGCCAGCGCTCGTGCTATTTTAGTGAATTCGGGTCAAGCGAATGCGGCAACAGGGGAAGCGGGATGGCAGGATGCTTTGGACTGCGCTAAAGCATTGGCACAAGCCCTGAACATTTCTCCAGAGTCTATATTATTAGGCTCCACGGGTGTGATTGGAAAGCGTATTCCCATGGATACTCTTCTCGCCGGAATTCCCCAACTGGTGGAATCAGCATCAGAAGTGGGTTCCGATGCTGCAGCCCAAGCGATTATTACCACGGATTTAGTGACAAAATCCATTGCCTTGGAAACCACGATTGACGATCGCCCAGTACGGATTGGTGGAATTGCCAAGGGTTCAGGGATGATTCACCCGAATATGGCAACGCTGCTGGCGTTTGTTACCTGTGATGCGGTGGTTTCTACACCTTTATGGCAAAAAATGTTAAGTCGGGCGGCGGATAAAAGCTTTAATCAAATTACCGTCGATGGGGATACCAGTACCAACGATACCCTCATTGCTTTGGCGAATGGTCAATCTCGCACCTCAGCGATTACGGAAATGGGACCTCATGCCCAAAAGTTAGAGGCGATGCTGACGGCGGTATGTCAACATTTAGCCAAGGCGATCGCACGGGATGGAGAAGGGGCGACGTGTTTGATGGAAGTACAAGTCACAGGCGCACCCAATGATCAAGCTGCGCGTCAAATTGCCCGGACAATTGCGGGTTCATCCCTGGTTAAATCTGCCATATTTGGTCGTGATCCGAATTGGGGGAGAATTGCAGGTGCGGCGGGGCGTGCGGGTGTCCCTTTTTCCCAGGAAGCGTTGCGGATTCAGATGGGGGATTTTGTGTTAATGGACAAGGGTCAACCCTTACCCTTTGACCGAGATGCAGCGAGTGCCTATTTGAAAAATGCCGCAAGTGGGGCGTATTTGAAAGAGGATACTGTTTTAATTTCGGTGAGTATTGGCAATGAGCCGGGTACGGGTCAGGCGTGGGGCTGTGATTTGAGTTATGACTATGTGAAGATTAATGCTGAGTATACGACGTGAGGGCGATGGTTCGGTTCAGCTTCTACACAAACAAAGGGGCGATTGAAATCGCGGCTACACAAACAAAACCCGCCTGCGCGGGTTCAAGAGTTCAAGAAAAATGAGAGCAAATTCTATGTAAAATTATGCCAAGACCGGACATGATATTAGGTGCAATTAGAAATCATGGTTACAAAAACCAAACCCACCGGAGTTTACCCTTGAGCGAAGCAAAGGGCGGGTTCAAGAAATATGAGGTCTAATTTCACGCAGTTATATCTTCATTGTGTTTGGGCAACTTGGGATAGATTGCCTTTGATTACGAGCGATATCCAGGAGGCAGTTTATGCAGCAATTATTGGAGAATGCCAACAGCTAAAATGTACGGTTATTGCCTTGGGCGGTATTGAAGATCATGTACATCTATTAATAAGTTTTCCCCCTACTCTAGCGGTTTCCAACTTAATCAAACAAGTTAAAGGAAGTTCTTCTCATTTAGTTACCCATGAAATCAAGCCAGGGGAATTCTTCAAATGGCAAGGCAGCTACGGCGCATTCAGTGTTAGCCATGATAATCTTGATCAGGTAGCTAACTACATCAGAAATCAGCCGCTTCACCATCGCCAGAAATCAATAATTTCTACTTGGGAATTAATGGCTAACTGATTAATTAAATCATTCCTAGTAGTTATAAATCGCGTTTATAGGTAAAAACCTGCTTCTATTGGTTTCCGATAAAGTACAAGTTGTAAGTCCGCGAAGGCGGACTTTGTTTGTGTAGCTGCGAATTCCATTCGCCCAGCTTGTTTAATTGTTTCAATCCCTGATAGGGATTCAGGGGCGTTTCAACGTATCTCGCCCGCAGGCGAGCTTACACCATCTTGGGTTTCAATCCCTGATAGGGATTCAGGGGCGTTTCAACTGCCCGCCTCAGAAACGCTTGCTCTATTTAGTTTTCAATGTACAGATCCGAGAGCATTTACTTAATCTATCATTTCCGGCTTCAGCCGACAAGATAAATCTTGGAGCCAACCGACTAAAACCCAATCCCAGTAATACTTTCAGCGTTTCCGAGAACCTCAATGTGACGCAAAATCCCTTAAACCCATACCACATAAGGAATACAGCCCTAAAATGAAACCTGCCTAGAAAAACACCTACCCCCTCTCGGATTTCATCCAAACTAAGAACTTGGTCATGTTTCACACTCAACGCATCTCTATTATCGGTACATCAGGTTGTGGCAAAACTACCCTAGCCCGCCAACTCTGCCAACGTCTTGCCATTCCCCATATTGAACTTGACTCCCTTCACTGGGAAGCAAATTGGACAGAAGTCCCGACTAATATATTCCGCCAACGGGTTGAACAATCTCTTAAGCGCGATCGCTGGATTGTTGATGGCAACTATAGCCAAGTGCGGGATATTATCTGGAGTCGCGCCGATACAGTCATTTGGCTCGATTACAGCCTATTAGTAATTATGACACGATTAGTGCGGCGAACATGGCGGCGAGTTGTCCAGCAAGAAGAACTCTGGAATGGCAATCGCGAAACTTGGACACTCACATTCAGCCGGGACTCTATTCTCCTATGGGCGCTGCAAACCTATCAAAAACGACGCCAAGAGTATCCTATTTTATTGAATCAATCCGCTTACGCCCATCTCAACCTTGTCCATCTCAAATTCCCCAGGCAAACATATACTTGGTTGTCGAATTTGGCAACATAGAAAGTGGGATAAGCTTATTCGCGATCGCTCTACCACTACCCCTAAACCATCATGCTTAAAAAAGTTGGTATAATCTGCCTAGCATTCCTTATAGGAATTCTTATCTTTCCCCCTTTAACTTCCGCCCAATCCACCGCCGCTTTAGCCTCACGCCTCTCTCGCCTAGAAACCGAGAATTTCCAGTTGCGATCGCAAATCAACCGCATCGAGTCTCAGCTTGCTACCTTCACTCGGCAAGTTCCCAGCCCAAATCGTAGTCCCAACCCACCAGCGCCAGCACCATCAGTCCCTCCCAGAACACCGCCGCGAGTCTTATCATCTGATCCAATGTTTGACCGACTAGCCACCCTAGTCATCGAACTCAAGGAACGGATTCAAGACTTAGAAGCCCAAGTCGCTGAACTCCAGGAAAAATTATAATTGATTGGGGCGGGTTTAGTTAATATTGGGGTCAGGGAAGAAACTATAGTAGTGAAAGTGAGCCCCTACAAACCATGCTTTTCGTACTCACTTTTTCGCCTGAATCACCTGCAAACTTCCCCCCGCATACAGACGCTGTTCACAGGATGTAAACCCTGTCTGCTTCAGCAATCCCACCAAATCCGTCTCCAATAACTGCCAAGCCGTTTCCGTTTCAAATAACCACAGAAACAGGGCGACTCCCGGTATAAATAAAACATTAGTCGGCTTGTGGAAATCCACCAACGTAAACACACCACCCGGTTTAAGCACCCGATACACTTCCTTGAGAATTTGCTGCAACACTGACGGCGGCATCTCATGTAGTGCTACACTGGTATGCACCAAATCAAACTGATTCTCGCCAAAGGGCATATCCTCGGCAAAGGCTTCTACATACTTGGCTTGAGGTACATTCTTTTCGGCACGTTGCAGTGATAAGGGTGAAACATCTAGTCCGGTGACATTCTGGGAATACTCCACCAGAAAGCGGGTAGCCTGACCCCCGCCACAGCACAGGTCTAACACTTGCGTTTCTGAGTCAATTGTTAAACCTTGCAAAGGCAGATGGTGGAATCGCCGTTCTCCACCCACGCTTGTGGCGGCTAATCGAGAAATGGTGTCATAGAGCCACTGATACTTATAACTTAACGGTCTTAATAGGGTTGCCATGGTTCTGCTAGGATCAAGATTCTAGATTTTTTCCGGAAAACTCAGACCATTACCAGCATATATTGTTAAAATCAGTAACAAATATGAAATATTTGGAATGCCGTGATCGCTATGGGTCGTGTTGGGGTATTATTACTTAACTTAGGTGGACCGGATAATTTAGAGGATGTCCGCCCCTTTCTGTTTAATCTATTTGCCGATCCCGAAATTATTCGCCTGCCCTTTTCCTGGCTGCAAAAGCCCCTGGCTTGGTTAATCTCGACAATGCGGGCAAAGAAGTCGCAAGAGAATTACCGCCAAATTGGTGGGGGTTCCCCTCTGCGGCACATCACTGAAGCCCAAGCCCAAGCTTTACAGGAGAAGTTAAAGCAGCAGGGGCAAGAGGCGAATATCTATGTAGGTATGCGTTACTGGCATCCCTTCACCCAAGAAGCGCTAGCCTATGCCAAACGCGATGGCATTGAACAATTAGTTATTTTACCCCTATACCCGCAATTTTCCATCAGTACCAGTGGTTCCAGTTTCCGGCTTCTGGAACAACTTTGGCAGAATGATGCTAAACTCAACCAAATTGAATACACGGTTATTCCCTCCTGGTATCAAGAACCGGGCTACCTGCAAGCCATGGCGGACTTAATTGATGTGGAACTGCAACGGTTTGATGATCCTGACGCCGTTCATATTTTCTTCAGCGCCCATGGTGTTCCGAGTAGCTATGTCACAGAAGCTGGAGACCCCTACCAGCAAGAGATTGAGCATTGCACAGCGCTAATTATGCAGACGCTCAACCGTCCCAACTCTCATACCCTGGCGTATCAAAGCCGGGTGGGACCTGTGGAATGGCTGCAACCCTATACTGAAGACGCATTAAAAGAGTTAGGGAATCAAGGGGTCAAAAACTTGCTAGTTGTCCCGATTAGCTTTGTCTCTGAACATATTGAAACCCTCCAAGAAATTGATATTGAGTATCGGGAAATCGCCGAAGAAGCCGGGATTCACAACTTCCAGCGGGTCCCAGCGCTCAATACCCATCCCGTTTTTATTGAATCCCTCGCCACCTTAGTCGTAGACGCTTTAAACACGCCGCCACGAACATTTGCTGAAGTTGTACGTCCCAGCAAAAAAGTTAAAATGTATCCTCAAGAACGTTGGGAATGGGGTATGACAACGGCGGCTGAAGTGTGGAATGGTCGTTTGGCGATGATTGGCTTTCTGGCTTTAGTTTTGGAGTTAATTAGTGGTCAAGGACCTCTCCATTTTGTTGGCTTATTATAAAACAAGGGGGCAGGGAACAGGAAAAGAGAAGCTGAAGAAAGTGTCAAAAACCGCTAAGCTAACTCAGCAAATAGCGGAATCCCTACCCAAGTGTGTTAGCCGAGTAGGGATGAGGTTAATTTTATGGTTTTTGCGACTATACAAAACGACACCCCGATTGGGATGTCTGTTTGTATGAAAAGAAATTGAGAAATCTCTTAGCGGACTCTCCGCTTACGCCGTCTAGCCACCGCTTTGCGCTTTTTCTTTTCAATCGGCGTCTCAAAGTGACGCAAGCGCTTCATATCTGCAAAAATTCCTGCTTTGGACACTTGCCGCTTAAATCGGCGCAGCGCTGACTCAATTCCTTCATTTTCGCCTACAACCACTTGGGTCATATTATATCCTCCTTCTAGCGTACAGTAACTAATGGATGATGATCATCATCCAATTCAATCTCTAACAAAATTAGCCTATTGAAACCATCAGCGATGCTCATCACTATGTAACTTCGCTTAGGCGACACTTGCTCGACCAGTGAGTAATTCCAAGGTAACTTGGACGGTTTCACTCATGAAATTAGCACAAACACTTTAACCGTCTTGACAATTATTGGCTGCGATTGACTAACCCTGACACATAAGCATCAACCTAGTCATTTTAGAGGCGACTGATACCGCTGGACACAGTTATTTGAATACTTTAACGACTGCTCCCATAGTAACGATTAGTTCATAAGGAATCAAACCTGTCTCCTTATCCGGTGAGACAGGACTGACCTGGGCTTGCCATCATCCCTAGATTACAACTTCGCGATCGCACTGTCAATCAACGTCACCCCCTGTTCCACAGTATCAATGCGACTAAGCTGATCTCGCAAGTCGCTGGCTCCCACAAAACTTTTAGTATACCACGCTAAATGTTTTCTGGCTTGCTGAATGCCGCGATCGCCTTTATACTCCCATAAAGCCTGTAAGTGTTGCTTAGCACAGGTTAGCCGTTCCGCCGTCGTCGGTGGTGTTAGTCGTTTCCCCGTTTTCAGAAAATGGTCAATTTCTCCCACCAAAAACGGATATCCCAACGTTCCTCGCGAACACATCACCCCATCCGCCCCCGTCTGTTCCAAACATTTCACGGCTGACTCTATCGAGAAAATATCGCCATTAGCAATAACCGGAATAGACAGAATCTGCTTAACCTTACCAATCCACTCCCACTTCGCCTCACCCTTATACCCTTGGGCGCGGGTACGGGCGTGTAAGGTTAGCATTTGCGCCCCCGCATCCTCCATACGCTTGGCGAAGTCGAGGATATTAATTTCATCATCACTCCAGCCAATCCGCGTTTTCACCGTAACCGGGATAGATACCGCCTCCACCACCGCCCGTACAATCGCCACTGCTGTTTCCGGTTCTCGCAGTAAGGATGAACCCCCTCCCTTTTTGGTAATTTTATTCACCGGACATCCCATATTAATATCCACCGTATCCGCACCTTCGGCTACGGCTCTCTGGGCGGCTTCTCCCAGAAAATCGGGGCGACAGTCAAATAACTGAATACTAATCGGCTTTTCATTCGGATCAACATCCATTATTTTGGATAAACCCTTGACATGATGCAATCCGGCTGCATGTACCATTTCCGTATACATCATCGACTCCGGCGCATAGCGGCGCACCAGGCGACGGAATACCAAATCCGTGACACCAGAGAGAGGGGATTGGAGAACGCGACTCTTAACTTCAAACGAACCAATTTTCAGAGGGGTGGCGAGTCGCTGGTGTAATTGAGGGCAAAGAACACTCATGTTTGCTGAATAATAGTCGTTCCCGGTGACTGGTCATTAGGCGACTAATGATTAAGTCTAAAATAGATTAAAATCAATCTATGTTGAGTATAAACCCATTGCACCTAGTCCTTTTTTTTAGGAACGATGGGCTAGATTACAATATTTTGATCGGCAAAAGTATGAGGAATCAAAATTTAAATTTTGTGTAGGGGCAGGTTTTACTATTACCGTTTCTTACCTCACAAAAGATGTAACTAAACCCGCCCCGACTGAGTGTAGTTGGAAATCTAGTGCAAGAAGGCAGAAATAACGCCAACAGCTAACATCTCCCCCAGCTAAGAGACGTAGCATGCTACGTCTCTACAACCCCAGATCCCCCAGCTTCATCGTATCTACGAAGCTGCTCAAGTATTTCCATGCCCGCCGCAATAGCGCCAGCAATCACGCCATCGTACCCGTAAACACTCGCTGCGCGGGTCCTGTCATGTAAATTCGTTGATCAACTTGGGACCATTCAATATCCAAACACCCCCCAGGAAGTTCCACTGTGCAGGCGCGATCGCACTTTCCAGTCAATACCCCAGCAACCACCGCCGCACAAGCCCCCGTACCACAAGCCAAGGTAGCTCCAGCCCCCCGTTCCCATACGCGCATCTTGATATAATCGGGGCGCACAATTTGAATAAATTCGGTATTTGTCCGTTTGGGAAAGGCTGAATGATGCTCGAACTTTGGACCAATACTTTCCAAAGGAATAGCCGTCACGTCTTCCACAAACGTAATACAGTGAGGATTGCCCATACTCACACAAGTGACCTGCCAAACCTTCCCCCCGACATCTAAGGGAACGTCAATCACCTTTTGATCAGCTTGAGCCAAGGTTGTCGGGATTTGAGATGCCAGAAGCTGAGGCATACCCATATTCACCTTAACTTTGCCATTTCCTTCCAGTTTTGGCGTAATCACCCCAGCTAAAGTATGAATCCGGTACTCCGTTGAATCGGTGACTCCCTGTAAATCCGCTAAAAACTGAGCTAAACAACGAATCCCATTGCCACACATTTCCGGTTCTGAGCCATCCGCGTTGAAAATCCGCATACTATAGTCAGTACCCTCAAGTCCTGGTAGGGCAAAAATCACACCATCAGCACCGATGCCAAAGTTGCGATCGCACCACTGCACGGCTTGCTCTGAAGTGATTAGCGGGTCTGGCTTTGACCGATTATCAATCAGAATGAAGTCATTCCCCAAACCGTGGTACTTTGTAAATTCAATCGCCATTATCGTCTCCAGCTTAACCATCTAATTATGAGTGAATTGTCCACCAATCTACCTAGTGTTCGTCAAGTTCAAAGCTTGATTCGAGACGCCCAAGAGGTTGAACTCAAACTCATGACAAATGAAATCTTCATGGGCAGACTGCGCTGGCAAGATCAATCCTGCATCTGTCTTCTGGATGAACAGGAGCAGCCGATTATTATTTGGCAGCATGCGATCGCCTATATCAAGCCTAAGGGAGGCGGTGGCGTAAATCGATCCCTGCAAGTACGCCAAGAGTCTGCCGTGGCGAGTTCCCAAACGGTGGAGAGTGCTGACAATCCCTTTGAATTTGCCGAATAGTCTACGCATCAGCTAACATCATGAATTTGTTGGTGAACCGGGACATCAGCGACACTATCATCAGGGAGTGGTGCTAACCAGTCCTGTAATTGATTTAGCGGATAACTTCCGCCACACAATAACAGGTGATCTTGCTCTCGGATTTCGGCATTCCCATCGGGAAAAGGGATAAACCTCCCTTCTCGGCGGATTGCTTGCACCTGAATCCCATATTGACGCCGCCAATGGAGCTGGGACAGGGTTTTGCCATGGGCGGGACTTTCTGGAGGTATCAACACCCACTGACAGGGACTGCTGGTGGCAGGATTTGTCATTTCTCCCTTTGCCAATTTCTTAAACGCAGACAGTTCATCGGGTTCACCCACCGCCAAAAGGCGATCGCCTTCCTCCAGAGTCGCCCCAGAATCGGGATAATCGATTTCCTCACCTTCAGCCCGACGAATCGCCACCAAGCTAACCCCAGTCAAACGGCGAATATCGGCTTGTTCTAACGTCATACCCGTCAGCGGAGAATCCTCTGGCAAGTCATACCACTTACTATTCATCATCTCAGCCGCTGCCCGCAAATCTCGGGCAATCTGAGACTGAGGTTGTTCCGGGCGCAAATCCAGATAATGAGAACTGCGAATTTTTTCCATTTCCTGCTGAATTACCCAATTGGGTACACCAATTCCTGACATCAAATGCGTCGCTAACTCCAAAGACGCCTCAAACTCTGGTTGCACCACCTCTCGCGCCCCCAGTTGGTACAAAAGTTCGATATCCCGATCCTTATTCGCCCGCACGACGATATCTAAATTCGGGTTTAATTCTAGCGATCGCTTTAAACATAACCGACTACTCATGGCATCAGACAAAACAATCACCATGGATTTTGCCCGTTCTACCCCAGCTTTATCCAAAACATGTAAACTAGCCGCATTACCGTAAACATAAGGAATTCCCGCGTCTCGTAATTGCCCAATCACCTGCTCTGACTGCTCAACCACCAAAATCGGATAATTATGTTCCTGCATCAGTCGCACTAAATTGCTACCGCTGCGCCCATACCCACAAATCACCACATGGTCTTTTAGCTGTTGGCTATTCACGGATATGTCTTTGGGAGCATCCATTGGTTCAAAATACCGTTTTAAGGGCGGGAAATTTTCTAACCAGTTCAATGCTAAGGGTGTTAATCGTAACAGAAACGGTGTCACAATTAACGTCACCGCCGTTGTTCCTAAAATTAAAAGATACACCGAGCGAGAAACCAGTCCCAAGGTTTGCCCTTCACTAGCTAACACAAAGGAAAATTCCCCAATTTGAGCTAACCCTAGACCTGCCAGAATTGCCGTTTTTAAGGGATAGCCAAATAGTTTAACAATTGGTGTTATAATTAAAGACTTACCCACCGAAACCAGCAAGACCAATCCCAAAATTAATTCCAGGTTATTCCACAGGAAAATAGGATCAATTAGCATCCCAATCGCCGCAAAAAATAGGGCAGCAAAGACATCCCGCAGAGGTTCGACATAAGTTAGGGTTTGATCGGCATATTCCACCTCGGAAATCATTAACCCCGCGACAAACGCCCCCATTTCAATCGAAAGTCCCAACTCTTCCGTCAACAGGGCAATTCCCATACATAAACCCACAACTCCGAGTAAAAATAACTCTCGGCTTTCAGTACGGGCAAGGAATCGTAATAACGAAGGAATCAACCATATCCCTACAGCGATGGCACCGGCTGCAAATAGACCAATTTTCAATAGGGCAAGTCCTACGGCTATGCCAATCACTTCACTGGGTTGGTCTAAAGCCGGGAGTACCGCCAACATTAACCCCAATGCCAAGTCTTGCACCACCAAAATGCCTAGCATCACCTGCCCGTGGGGGGTTTCGGTTTCGTTGCGTTCCATCAAGCATTTGAGAACCACCGCCGTGGACGACAACGACAAAATTCCTCCCAAAAACACACCTTGGGCGGGAGACGTGACCCAACCCATACCCAGAGAGACTAATGTGGTGACTAAGATCGTCAGGACGATCTGGAGTCCACCACCACCTAAGGCAATCTTTTGCACTTTTTTCAGTTCCGCCAGGGAAAACTCCACCCCTAGGGCAAAGAGCAAAAATGCCACACCAAACTGAGCCAGGGTTTCAATTTGGATGACCTCTTTAATCAGACCCAAACCCGCAGGACCGACAATCATCCCCCCGACGATATAGCCCAAGAGCGGGGGTTGACGGCATGAGGATGCCAAGAGTCCGCCAGCCGCTGCTGACGCCAGAACAGATACGAAGTCGATAATCAGTCGGAAGTCTTCTTGCACCGGTGCGTTATAAAAATTAAAGTGCTATATCCTTCTAGGATACAAATTTTCTTAAGATTTCCAACATTTTGTTAACTCCGGCAACATTCTGTGTTAAAAAACCGGGTTTGGAGTCAACGGGCGGATCGAGCCATCCCTCGTCACTCGGCGACCTTCACCCTATCTAGTGCCGGTTAGGAATCAAGCGGACCTAGCAACAAGCTTCCAATCGATTGCGGGTCTTCGTTGAAGTAGTATTCGCGGATAGCCTCCACCATTTCATCGGTGGTGATATAGCCGCTGCCATCCTTATCGATCAGGCGGAAAGCCACACGTGTATCGGCCTTTGGCACGTTGATCAACGTATGCATCCAAAGTTCATATTCCTCTAAACTTTGACGACCATCGCCATCGACATCGACGATGTCCATGACCGCCTCGCAAAACGGACGATAGCCTTGCTCAAAGTTTTCAGGGGTTACAAGCATACTGTTGGCAAATGCATTCTTGTATTCGGCTTCGCTGATACGACCATCTGCATTGGCATCGGCAGTGGTGACAAGACGCTGCCAAAGTTGCATGGTGAGGTCATATAACCGCTGTCGCGCTGCGGAATCAGGTCCATGACCAAATGCCTCGCACATCCTGGCAACAGCCTGCTCGAAATCTGTTTTCTCGGCGTAGCCATTGCCATCAAAGTCGTATCCTTTAAAACGTCGAGCGAGCTTTTTATTGAGAAATGGTGAAATGTTCATGTATTGATATTCTCCTTGTCGAGTTAAATGAATTAATGATTAAGGTCAGTAACTTTGGACGACCGTAATATAAGATGATTCTCTATCTTATCAAAACCTTGTATTAGACTCCTCAGTTTCCCAGCGATCGCGCCAACCCGCCCAGCCCTCGATTGGACTGCAATTCCCTAGTGCATCCCGGCAGAAGTGACTGACCACCCCTTGGGGTGGTAAAAAAGAGGTAAGACGCGCTCATGCCGAGTCGATGTGTATGTTCATTAGGAGCTTTCTGTTGACATGGCTTACCCTCAAGCCTCCTATATCAGTTTGACTCCCAAGCAGCAGTGGCTCTCCCGTACTTGGTGTGATAACTTTAACTAATCAATGTATCAAGTTCCCTAATTTGAGAGATATTCTGCTTATGTTGCTAATAAGTTGGGTTTCCTTCGTCAACCCAACCTACAAGTACTGTAGTGTAAGACTTTAACTTTACTGATAATTTTTTATTATCACTATAAGTACGGGAGAGCCCTTTAACAGCGACAACAAATCGTTGAGCTGTGGTTCGACGGATGTTGCCATCACCATTCTGAGCAATTTGAAATTTGCCAGAGTGAACTCAGACAGGATAACTCTCATGTGACATCCTCTTAATAAACTGGCATTTCCAGATATCATGTATTTTAGTTCAACGGTTGGAACTTACCCGATCGCCTTATTTTGTGGTAACAGTTTGAATTGAGGTTCAAGACGCTAAATGGTTGAAGACATTGAAAAAGCCAGACTCAACACCCACAGTTCAGGAATTCCCAGTCAACCGCCTCTAGTCACTCCGCGAGATTTCCTTGCCAAACCATGGGGGATCAAAGGACGGTGGACTACAGCGTTAACTGTAGGTATAGCAACAGTTTTGGCGATCAAGAGTCAAGCTGCGATCGCGCTGCAAGTGCGCGTAACCCCAGAAAGTCCACAGTTAGGGGATACGCTGTCTGTGATGATTGAAACTCAAACCACGACTCAACCGCCTAGGGTGTCCATGGGGCAAAAAACTTATCCCACCTTTCCTGTCGCCGCTAATCGCTATCGCGCCTTACTCCCAACCAGTCCTCTGGATAAACCTGGAAGTCTGCAACTTCAAGTGACTGGGGATGGTGAGGTGAGGAACCTGGCTGTATCCCTGAGAAATCGTTCGTTTCCTACCCAACGCATCCGACTATCAGGTGGCGCCAACCGATCCGCCACCGAACTAGAACTCAATCGGGTGGCTGAGTTTAAAACATTGGTGACGCCCCAAAAGTTCTGGAATGGACCTTTGCTTAAACCTAATGCGGGTCGAGTGTCTACGGTGTTTGGCGTGCGTCGTTATTATAACGGAGTATTCGCTGAGGATTATTATCATCGAGGCGTTGACTACGCCGCCGGGACGGGTTCGCCTGTCGTTGCACCCGCAGCCGGACGAGTGGCGTTAGTGGGACGAGAATCCGAGGGGTTTCAGGTGCATGGTAATACAGTAGGAATTGACCATGGTCAAGGAGTATTGAGTATTATGCTGCACCTCAATCAGATCGACGTTCAACAAGGAAATTTTGTCCAAGCCGGTCAAAGAATTGGTACAGTGGGATCAACAGGGGCTTCTACCGGACCGCATTTGCACTGGGGACTGTATGTTCATGGCATTGCCGTAGATCCAGTTCCCTGGAGATTTGAAGGTATCGAATAAAACCGTGTTTAAGTTTTTCTGAAGTTTTCCCGAATCTTATGCACTTGTGGGGTTGGTTTAACAAATCGTTTTCTGTCAATACTGGCAAATAAAGCCGAAAAAGCTGGTTTGTTGGTTGTTTCTGTAAGTGTTCATAAGACTTCACAAGATTGCTCCAAGTGCAACGAGAAAGTACCTAAAAAGCGGCATATTCGCTCTCCAGACTGTCCTTATTGTGGTTGTAGACTTGACGGCGATCATAATGCAGCTATAAATATCAAAAACAGGGCTGAGGGTCATCCAGTCCTTAAAGTGCAACGCCTCAATAGCGATAGCCGGATTGGTTGCGAAGCCTAGCACAACCACCTGTACGCAGGTTGGTGTAGGAGATGTCACTTCATGGTAAACTCTGGTAAGTCTCCCCTGATCTGAGCGACGAATGGGCAACACAATCCAACTACCATGAGTATTGAAAAAATCGTAGAACAAGCTCTGCAAGATGGTTACTTAACCCCAGTCATGGAAACTGAGGTTGGACGTATTTGTGATACAGCATCAGAGCTTTCGATCGAAGAATATATGGCGTTGGATCGCCTGATGGGAGCGCTGTTGACGGGTGAAGTTGTCGCCGTTCCTCGCAAGCAGTTTATTAACGTGATGGAGGAGTTGGTACTCACCGAAGCGATCGCGCAAGTGGCGGAAATTGAAGCAACCACTGACCAAGTGCTGGATGTGGGTGATATCGCCGCCTATGCTCTGAATCGACTCCCCCCTCTGTATGCTACGACAGAAGAAGGGGCAAAATACCAACGTCAACGAGCCAAAGAAGAACTTCAAGAGTTGATTACTCAGCAAGTTAATACCGCGATCACGCAAAATCTGCATCGACCTGATTTTGGCTCTGAACGCCAAGCGATTCGTAGAAGTAGCGGCAAAGATTTGTTCCAGCAGGTGAGTTCCTTACTCCAAGATTACGCCCCCAACTTTGAACCCAAATCTGATCTCAAAAGTCAATAGAGACGCAGGGGGAGCATGTAGAGACGCGCCATGGCGCGTCTGGGAGCAGGGGGAGGATGTCAATCTGTTCCCTAACGAATGACCAATGACCAATGACGAATCATTTCCGTACTAAGATAGGCGTTCCAACTTGAATTTGTTCATACAGCGCCTGAATATCAGTATTTCGCATCCGTAAGCAGCCGTGAGAAATTGGCTTACCCACGAGATCTTCATCATTAGTTCCATGAAAGCCAATCTGATGGTGTTCGTCAGACCAAAATCCAATCCAGCGATCGCCTAAGGGATTATCCGGTCCAGTCGGGATTAAATCACCAGTGATGGGTTGTCGCCAGATGGGATTACGCTGCTTGCGGAGAACCTTGAAGCTACCTGTAGGGGTTTCCCAACCCGGTTGACCCACAGCAACTGGATAGCTAGCGAGTTCTTGCTCCCCCCAGTAACTATACACCTTGGCATCACTCAAATCCACCACTAAGCGCACATTCAGAGCGGCTATTGCCTGGTTCAGATGGGGAGTCAGGGGTAATGCTTGTGCGATCGCGTTTCCCTCAGAAGAACCTGGATGAGGTAAAATTAATCCGGCTAAGGGAACAGGCGCATCTACTCCCCATCCCCAATCAAGCGTCATTCGCTTTCTCATCCATTCACCGTACTTCCCCAGTGGCTGGGGCGAATCCAAGTCACTCTCATTCTCTCCATCCAGAAATGTCCTCTGAACCGATTGGGCAATCTCAGAGGGGAGTGGTATCGATTGACGTTGTTGCCAAGCCACTGACAATAATAATCCTGCTGCTCCAAAGCAAAGCAGCATCAAGCTAGTTTTGAGTGAGAAGGTTCCGCCCATAATTGCTTAGGAGGGTATCACACCGGGACAAGTCTAACCTATCAAAACCACTTTAAACTTGACAGGAAAAACCGCCAAACCCTTTTTTCCGGATAGGATGTCTTTCCTCTAGAAGAATGATGATAGGCTTTTCCAGATGCCACAGTAGGACTTGACGGGAAACACTACCCGTTTGGAGGATGTATTTGGTAGGTTTGAATAGAGATAATTAAAAGTTAGTTTATTCACCCCAACCAAGCCTTTGCTAATCTGAGCGGGAACTCTACGTGAAGTCAGGCGTCTGTGGAGAGTAAGGATGTTCTAGCACCCATTCCATCCATGAGCCAATCGATTTCTCTATCCTGGTCACCGGTTGAGGTCACACCCAATAATGTGACGGTGCAACCTGACAAACTCTCGAACTACGATTTAATTTTGCGCTGTCAGGACGGTATTACTCCTGACCGGGCTGCTTTTGCTGAACTGCTGCGCCGATATCAGTCCCATGTGGAGAAGATTTTATACCATCTTGCTCCAGATTGGCAGGACAGACCCGACTTGGCGCAAGAAGTTTGGATTAGAGTTTACCGGAATATTAAGCGCCTCAATGAACCCGTCAAATTTAAGGGCTGGTTGAGCCGGATCGCGACCAATCTTTTCTATGATGAGCTGCGTAAACGCAAACGGGTAGCTCCGCCATTGTCACTGGATGCACCGCGTCAGATGAATGATGGTGAGATGGATTGGGAAATTGCTGCTGATGGGCCAAGTCCGGAAGACAATATGGCAACGCGGGAATTTTACGCCCAGCTACGAGAAGCTATCAAAGACTTACCTGAAGCATTCCGCACGACTATTGTCTTGCGAGAAATTGAAGGGATGGCTTATGAAGAAATTGCCGAAATTACAGGCGTATCCCTGGGAACCGTCAAGTCGCGTATCGCTCGTGCCCGCTCAAGACTACAATCTCAACTGCAACCCTATCTAGAGGCTTAATTGTCTCCAGATTATAATGGGGAAACTGTTCCCCTAAACCGTGGTTCATTCTATGATGGGATATATAACATCTTAGGTAAAGTAGTCCCAACTGCTTGATCCCAATCCCATGAAGGGTGTACTAGTTAACCCCAGTCTTGCGTTACACTGGCTAATGTCAACTTTTAACTACTATTTGTCACGCTGCAAAAGCTGGCAAGTTATCGGTAAAAGCCAAACCTGACAACCCGATCAACTTTAAAAGTGGGGTGCTTGCATCTCCTCACTATAAAATGCCTCTAAGCGTAATTGCAAGATTACGACAAAGGAAGCCCACACCCTCTCTCGGCTAGAGTCAGTGTGGGAGGATGCTACAGACGATAACGGTACCCTATTTGAGCGCTTGTGAAGACTCGGTGGTGATCTAAAATGAACTCTAATTTTGATGCTCATAACGGTTCAGGGCAAGAAACTGCCAGAGAAATGGATAGTCTACAGCGCGATCGCTTTGAACTCATCAGCGCCTATATTGATGGTGAGGTCACAGCAGCTGAGCGCTATCAAGTGCAAGAGTGGCTGGCAAGGGATGCCAATAGCCAGCACTTGTATGCTCGACTGATGAAGCTACGCCAAGGGTTGCACCAGCTTCCCATACCGGCAAATCAGGTAACCGCTCGAGAGACGGCGAATCAGGTGTTTACCCGCATTGATCGCCGCCGGATGCGGAACACGATGGTTTGGGGTGGTGCTGCGATCGCGGCGATGTTTGTCAGTGCCTTTTCCGGGATTCTCCCTGGGAGTCAGTTTATGCCACGGTTGGCTCAAACTCCTCTAACAGAAGAGGCGGCGGAGCCTCTGATGATTGCTCTCAACCGTCCAGTTATCCAAATCCCCAAGGCGACAAGTGCATCGGCGGAAAATTTTATTGATTCTGCTATCCTCAACCCTTGATTTGGTTAGCTAACGCCTAACGCCTCACGCCATATCTGTACCCAGATTAGCGTGAGATGGATAGGCGGTTAATCGATGGGATTCAATATGCCATCGATTAACAACTTTCTAATCAATTCGCGAATTACATCAGATTGGGTTGTTTGTGTTACTTTGCCGAATTTGGCTAAATGCTCATATTCCCTATCTGATACTCGCGTTGTCACTTGCTTCATAGTTGTCAAACCAATTTCAATTTGCTACTATTGTAGGACAGGTT
>NZ_JAVJRX010000069.1:0-18619 GCF_040219735.1 Coleofasciculus sp. G1-WW12-02
AAATCGATTGGCGATACTCACGACTTTCGCCTGTGCTAGACTAATTTTATAGATTAACACATTATTTATTACAATACAAGACTAAGAGAAAATAAAAAGTCGTCCTAAAAGGACGAGGCTTGTATCCCTAGTTCTCGGTCAGCCGCATCAGAGTTAGCCGTCTGTTGGGCTATCCTGGGAGCTATTGGCTCAACGGTTGTGGCGAAGACTGGTGTGCCAAAGAGGAGACTGGTTATCCCCGATAGTGATAGGAGTCCAATTAACCCTAAATATCTGTGTTTCACGATAGAACCTTCAGTAGATGGATATTAACGTTAAAGGTGGAGAAGCAAGCTACGTCATTTGTCAGGGTTTGAGGGCTATTGACATCACTTAAAATAGTTCCACCGGAGACGTTCCATGGTCACGTCTGTACGAATCAAAGATGATGATGTAGGACTGATTGCTTCCCTAACCTCCTCGCGAGTTAAATAAATATAGACAATATTATGAAAATCGCCACCTGGAATGTTAACTCAATTCGCACCCGCCAAGATCATGTCTGTCAGTGGTTAATAGACAATCCTGTAGATGTGCTGTGTTTGCAGGAAACCAAAGTCGTTGATGAGCAATTTCCGCGATCGCGCTTTGAAGACTTAGGCTATCATCTCTATGTGTCGGGGCAAAAATCCTATAACGGGGTGGCACTGTTTAGCCGTAAACCTTTAGAAGCGGTGAGTGTGGGGTTTACGGGAGTGTTGACGCCAGAGGAGGTGGGAGAATTGGACGGGCAGAAGCGGGTGATTACAGGTATCCTGGATGGCATTCGGATTATTAATCTCTATGTTCCTAATGGTGCTGAGGTGGGAAGTGAGAAATATGAGTATAAATTGCGCTGGTTAAAACTGTTACAGGAGTATGTGCGATCGCTCTTAGATACTCAGTCTCATGAACTCTGTATCTGTGGGGATTTTAATATTGCTCCCGATGACCGAGATATTCATAATCCCAAGAATAAAGACAAGCATATTATGGCATCGCCAACAGAACGCCAAGCCTTAGAGGAGGTGTTGGCGCTAGGGTTAGGGGATGCATTTCGTAAGTTTACTCAAGACGGGGGACATTTTAGCTGGTGGGATTATCGCCATGGTGGGTTTAGCCGTAACCGAGGTTGGCGGATTGACCATCATTATCTGACGCCAAAGCTGTATGAAGCAGCAACCAGTTGTAGGATTGATGTAGAACCGAGAAAACTGGAGAAGCCTAGCGATCATGCACCTGTTATTGTTGAGTTTGAGAGTTAAGATGAATGGCACTCACTTAAAGCTGGGTTTGTAGTAGGCACTTTAGTGCCATAAGCGCTTGCATCGCTGACTACAAACTATAAAGAATAACTCCAGAAACAGGGCGGGTTTAGTCACATTGAGGTGCAATCGAAAAGATAGTAGTAAAACCCGCCCCTACAGAGGATCGGATCGCCCTTTATGTTAACACAGAGGAGGTTTTTATGTATTTAGTTACGGGCGCTACTGGAGGATTAGGACGCCGGATTGTCCGGGTATTAAGGGAACGGGAATTGCCAGTACGGGCGTTTGTCCGGTTATCGTCGAATTATCAGGAATTAGAAAACCGAGGCGCAGAAGTTTTTATTGGTGATTTGCGCCACGATAGAGATATTGAAAAAGCCTGTCAGGGGGTTGATTATATTATTAGCGCCCACGGCTCTGGAGGTGATGCTCAAGCACTCGATTATCGAGCCAATCGAGAATTGATTGATCAGGCAAAAGTACAGGGAGTTAAACAGTTTGTTTATATTTCAGTATTAGGTGCAGAACGAGAGTATCAAAATGCGCCAGTTTTTAAGGCGAAGCGAGCCGTGGAAAAGTATTTACAAGGAAGTGATATCACTTATACGATTCTTCGCCCTTCTGGTTTTGCGTCCAATCTTTTACCATTAGCAGAGCAATTTCGCCAAACTGGAGTTTATCTGCTCAACGGAAACCCCAAACATCGCTCGTCTATTGTGAGTACCGATGATTTGGCAAAAATTGCTGTTGCTTCGATTAGCATTGAAGCGGCACACAATCAAATTTTCCCCGTGGGGGGAGCTGATATTCTGAAACGAGAAGATATCCCTCAAATTTTTGGTCGCGTATTTAATCGAGAACCGATTGTTATTAATCCGCCCTTGTTTGTCTTTGATGGGGTGAAAACGGCGTTAGAGTTGGTTAATCCAAAAGTTCGTAATGGGTTAAATACGTTACGAACCTTACTGACGAATGAGTTTTTCTGTACTTCGGAACAAATTGCTGAGATTGAGTCTATCTACAATTTGAACATGGAATCATTAGAAAGTTTTCTGAAGCGGTATTTAGTAACATAAGGATTCATTTCCTTCCTTCGTCCGTAGTAAGGGATGCGAGCCCTAGATTTTCTTAGGTCTTCTCGCCGTGCCATGATAATGGACGTCTTTGCGGCTAAAGCCACGACATTGGGAGGCAGAGCCTCAACAGAGGCATTCCCAGGCGGAGCCTGGGAATGAGGCGAAGCGGAATTGGTGGATTAGCATTGTAGGGGCACCATCCTTGCGCCCGGTTTAAAGCACGTTTGGTGTCCTAACTGTTTTGGCGGTTGCTATATTGGGCTGGGGCTAGTAATGATAACGGTAACACCCGCCCCTACTGGGGAAAACGCCACAGGTTAACGACTATCGCGCCGACACCGCTGTAACCCGAATCCTACACCCAGGGCGATTAACCCAACCACGGAGGTGGGTTCTGGTACTGAGGTTACATCATCTGTACTCGTCAAGGACTGATTAGCAACGGCAAAATTCTCGATATCGGAAACCTGGTTATCAGTGGATGTACTAAGAAGACTATTAGCAGAACCCGTACTATTGCTAGTGGTATTACTTGCCAGATTCCAACCAATAACATCAAACGCTTGCAAATCCAAATCGCTAATGCTTAAGAGTTCGCCACTTCCTACTGTCGGGTTCATGATTCCCAAACTTTGGTTATTCTTCCAGTGACTGGCTTGGCGTCCATCTCCGTTATAGCTACCCGTGGCAAATAAACCGAGGTTTGTTTCCCCCCCATCAATGGAAAAATACGCCGTGCTCCCGGCGGCTAAGTCCAAAATACCCCGGTTGGCACTATTTTCAGAGTAGCGAAATAGATCCAGTGGGCTAAAAATTCTGTACCCATCAAGTGATAAGGGAGCGCCTAGTCCATCGGGTTCGGAATAGTAGTCTACAGTATCTACGCCACTAGAAAACCCCAAAGCATGACCGATTTCATGAGCCGCTATTCCCACGAAATCGAAAGCATTGCTGCTAATTCCATTACTACGATTAAAGTCGAAATTGAAGTCACTGTTAAATTTAATCGTCGCATCAGTCGAGCGATGGTTCCCTCTGATTAAGCCGAGAGCCTTGGCATTTGCTCGGTTGATATCCAGATAATAATTATTAGTGGTATCATTATTATCCCTGATCCTATTACCCGAAAATGGATCGGTCGTCAGAAAATCAAGAAACGAATCGGTTTGCAAATTGGCAACGGCTTTATAATCATCGGTAGATAATCGGTCATTGCTTAAGGCATTGCGAACATTAGCATATTTCTTGCCAACTCTGTTGCTACTCGCCTGACCTAAAATGCCAGAACCCAGCGACTCAAAATCAATGTTAATGTTGATGGTAACATCATCGATTAATCGATCAGACCAAAGCTCTCCAGCCGCCGTGAATCCATTGAGTGCCTGTTGAGAAGTTCCCGATGACGGACTAAAGTTAAATTGTAGGGCTTGTGCGGCGGTGCCCAAACTGATTTCTACGGCAAAGACAAGAGCTGTTAATGGTGTGAGTGATCGGACATACTGACCCAGATGTGAGGGCTTATGCTTCATAACTCGCCTAACTCAATAATGTTTGCTCAACGATGCACTCTGTATCCATCCCTTCAATAATCTGACACAACGGATATTTCGTCATTTATCATTCGGAAAAGAAGTATTGCATTCAAAACCATGTCTGACTAGGGAAGCGACAGATAAAGTCGGAAATTATACTGAGTCATTGGTCATTGGTCATTGGTTATTGGTCATTACGTGAAGTCGGGGCGGGTTTATTTACATCTGGGTATAACCAAAAAGATAGTAGTGAAACCCGCCCCTACACAATCTCCCCCATCTCCTGATAACTGATAACTGATAACTGACAACTGACAACTGATAACTCCCCCATCTACATTTGCGGTGCGATCGCATACTCAACTAACTGGGCTAATTTCTGTCGTAGGGTTTCTAGCCCTAACCGCTGGCTAGCAGAAATAAATACCCCTTGGGGAAATTCTTCTTGGGCTACGGCTAGGGTATCGCTGTCTGCTTGGTCAATCTTATTAAACACTACCAGAATCGGTCCGGGTGTCACGGGCATGTCTGCCAAAATGGACATGACTGAACGAATATGATTTTGCCATGCGGGATGGGATAAATCCACCAGATGTATTAAAGCATCGGCTTCTGTCACCTCTTCTAGCGTGGCGCGGAAGGAATCGACGAGGGGGGGTGGTAATTCGTGAATGAATCCCACGGTATCGGTTAGCAGAATATTAATCGATTCCCCTGTCTCCGTCTCGGTAATCGGTAGGCGTCGGGTGGTTGGATCGAGGGTGGCAAACAATTGATCGGCTGTGTAGACTTCGGCATTAGTTAATGTATTTAACAACGTCGATTTGCCAGCATTTGTATAACCAACAACAGAAATAGTCGGTACATCCTGCTTCTGGCGTCGTTGTCGCATCCGCGATCGATGTGCCTGCAACTGGTTCACCTCTTGTTGCAATCGGGCAATCCGGCGCTGAATTGCACGGCGTTCGGTTTCCAGTTTGGTTTCCCCAGGACCGCGAGTGCCAATTCCGCCCCCTAACCGGGACATAGCTTGACCTCGACCCGTCAGGCGTGGCATCATGTATTCTAACTGTGCTAATTCGACCTGTAATTTCCCGGCACGGGATTGGGCGCGTTGGGCGAATATATCTAATATTACTTCAGTGCGATCAACGACTCGTACCCCGGTTTGGGCTTCTAAGTTGCGGACTTGGGCGGGGGATAAGTCTCGGTCAAATACAACCAGATTTGCCCCTAATGTCTGCACCGTCAGGGCAATTTCCTGCACTTTTCCCGCGCCGACAACGGTTTGGGGATGAGGGTGCGATCGCTTCTGTCGCATCGTCTGTAATACTTCCCCTCCGGCGGTTTGCACCAGTCGGGCAATTTCGGCTAACCCATCTTCAAAGCGTTCCTTGGTTATATCCCCTGTCATCACCCCCACAATCAACACCCGATCTTGATCGACATCGACATGTTGGGCGATAAATTCACGGCGAAATTCAGCTTCGAGTCCTTCGACTAAATCCAAGAAATCTTGTTTGGTCAACAGATCCAGACTTAATGGTGGGGACATAAGCCAATTGGGTTGACCATCACCATCTTGTCTGGAGGACTGAGTAACTGGAATCAGATGGGCTAAATAGGTTTCTTGCACATATCCGGTGGCGCCACCACCCCGCCGTTCAAATCCTGACTCACTCACGGTGAGCATGACTAAAGCATCCAAACGCTGAATCGCCATGGCGGTTAAGTCGGCGTTACGCAGGGTATGTGATTTGAGTTGAGTCGCAATGCAGCGAATCCCACACAATCGTTCTGCACCATAGCGGGGTAATTCCAAGGGGGGGATTTTGGTTTGAGTTGGTGTTCCTACTCCTACCCGAATCACCTGTCCTCGGCGATTGAGGTAGGTACACAGTGGCTGTTTGATATCCGCGCTAATCGCTGCCAACCTTTGGGCAAATTCCGGCGTGGTCAAGTGATCGCCGGGTAAGCGCTGTTGATATAGGCGTTGCAGTTGTTTGAGTTGGCTAGGCTTTAAGCCCACAAGATTGCCATAGATCGTTTCGATAGGCGACTTCCAGTAAACTGGCTCCTGACTCTACTTTTGTTTATTTTAGCGAGTTTGGTCATTTGTCATTTGTCATTTGTCATTGGTCATTGGTCATTGGTCATTGGTCATTTTTCATTGGTCATTGGCGAACCGGGGATTGGCAAACCGGGGATTGGGTGAAGCATTCGCGTTGGGACTTTGGTAGAAAACCGATAGATTTGGGCGCGAATGCTTCACCCCTACGAATGCATGCATCTCCTCATCTCCCTCTTGACAGGTATCTCTGGGGTGAGATAATGTCAATATAGCTAGATAGTAATTTAGTAAATAAATAGATCAAAACAGTCATAGGGAGATAAGCCAATGCTATTTCGTCAACTGTTTGACAGTGAAACGAGCACCTATACCTACCTCATCGCTGATTTAACCACAAAAGACGCCATTTTGGTCGATCCGGTCAAAGAACAGGTGGATCGCGATCGCAAACTTCTCGATGAGTTGGGATTAACCCTACAGTATTGCCTAGAAACGCACATTCACGCCGATCACGTCACCGGAACAGCCCAACTGCGCCAGTTAACCCACTGTCAGGGTGTGGTTCCTCAAAATGCCTCGGCTGCTTGTGCTGACCGCTTTTTTGGGGATGGTGAGGTATTAATGGTGGGTTCAGTTGAGATTGTTGCGATCGCGACTCCGGGTCATACCGATAGTCATAACGCCTATTGGGTGAATCGCGATCGGGTTCTGACTGGGGATTGTCTGTTAATTCGGGGATGCGGTCGAACTGATTTCCAAAGCGGTGATGCAGGCACGTTATTTGATTCCATTACCCAAAAGTTATTTAGTTTACCCGATGCAACCCTGGTGTATCCCAGTCATGATTATCGGGGACATACCGTATCCACAATTGGCGAAGAAAAGCAATGGAATCCCCGATTAGCGAATCGCGATCGCGCCAGCTTTATCGAATTGATGAATAACCTAAATCTTCCTGACCCCAAAAAGATTATGGAAGCTGTTCCCGCTAACGAACGCTGTGGCAAAGTAGCGATTAAAGCATAAAAAAACAGGGATTACTGTAGAAATCTACACCAATAGGTTAAGTTAGAAACTTTTGCACATAGATAAGGAGAAAAACTCATGGTTTTAGCCAATGCCAACAATCTACAAGAAATTAATGCCCAAACCTTAAAACAATGGCTGGATCGTCAACAAGTGATGCTCATTGACGTGCGGGAACCGGGAGAATATGCTAGCGAACATATTCCTGGGGCAAAATTAATGCCACTGTCTAACCTGAATCCCGCAGAGGTTAAACCGGAAACAGATCAACAGGTTGTATTGTACTGTCAAAGCGGGAATCGCTCGAAAAAAGCCGCCCAAAAACTCTTCGATTCGGGAGTTGAATCCGTGACCCATCTTCAAGGCGGATTGCCAACTTGGAAAGCGGCTGGTTATCAAACCCAGGTGAAGAAAAATGCGCCAATTAGTTTATTCCGACAAGTGCAAATTGTTGCAGGTACATTAGTCTTTACGGGAACCGTATTGGGCGCGTTTGTCTCTCCTGGGTTTTTAATTTTGAGTGGTTTTGTTGGTGCAGGATTAGTCTTTGCTGGGGTGAGTGGAACCTGTGCGATGGGTATTTTACTGGCAAAACTTCCTTACAACCAACGAGTTTAAATGTGATAGGTTACTGATTTAAGGTTGGTGGGCAATGCCCACCCTAAAGGGTGTTGACCAATTAAAAATGACCAAGGACAAATGACAAATGACGACTTGGATAATTGGGCTAATTCTCGCCGCCGGAATTGGTATTAGTTTGGGGTTAATGGGTGGCGGAGGTTCGGTGCTAGCCTTGCCCATTTTAGTGTATGTAATGGGGGTGGAAGCGAAAAGCGCGATCGCGATGACGTTGGTTATCGTGGGAACCGTTAGCCTGATTGGGGTTATCCCGCACTGGCGGCGAGGAAATGTGAATTTCAAAAAGGCGTTTATGTTCGGGGCGGCGACGATGTTAGGCGCGTTTTTGGGGGCAAAGTTAGCCTTTTTTGTCAGCGGAACATTTCAGCTTATTTTATTTGCGGTAATGATGATGATTGCGGCTGGATTTATGATCCGCAAAAGTCGTAAATCAACTAAACCCGATCACGACTTGCAGTATTATCCTGCACCAGTGTGTAAATATTGTTGGTTGTGGATGCTAACTGAAGGGTTAGGAGTGGGCGTATTGACGGGTTTAGTCGGGGTTGGGGGTGGGTTTGCGATCGTTCCAGCGTTGGTATTATTAGGAAATACGCCGATGAAAGAAGCTGTGGGGACTTCATTATTAATTATTGCCTGTAACTCTGTAGCTGCATTTCTGGGATATTTGGGACAAGTTCCCCTCGATTGGGGATTAATGGGTTCGTTTATTGTGGCGGCGAGTGTGGGGATTTTAGGTGGGGCGTATTTGGCGCAGTATGTAAAAGCTCAACAGTTACAAAAGATTTTTGGTTATTTTTTAATTGCCGTAGCTGCGTTTATTTTATTTCAAAATCGTCAGGTTTTTACCTCACAACAGAGTCAGACGGAATCAAGGGAGAAGCCGGGGGAGCAGATGATCAAGTCTCGTGTCGCTGCGGTTAATTACCCAGTTTAGGAAAAGTTTGAAGTTGATACCTTTTGATACCTTTTGATACCTTCGGGTAGGTTTTTCTAGGGACATAGGATATTTAATGGATTTAGTTGGACATATCGCCAGCAACAATCAGTATCCTAGAGGCATCAGTTATGTCATCCGATTCTACTACCCCGAATATCGATGAGTTCCTGCAACGCTTGGAGACAATCCTGCTTCAGGCGTGGGTTGAAACGGGTTTTGGACGTATAGAGGTGAGTAGCGAACGATTTAAGGAGGACAAAATCCGGGTGATTATTCAGGGTTCAACTTCTTACCGTTATGTGATTACGAATGAGGAAGTTGAACAGAAGGTGAACGGTACGTTTTCTCCTTTTTCATCAACTACAGTCGGAAACGGAATGTCATGCTCTAGTCAACCCGGATCGCGTCCAAGTTTACGACATTCCGCTTAAGGTGCGTGCCATTTCTCTTAAGTTAGTGGCAATCCATGATTGTAAAGAAATATAAAAGTTTCGTTTTTCGGAGGAAATTCATTGTTAGGATACGATCGTTCGTTAATTTGGCACTGGTGTTAGCGTTCTTGCTTTTCAAGTTTCCCCAGTAAGAAGCAGACCAGAAGAGAATTAAGCCAAAAATGGGGGATGCGATCGCGTAATCTCCCTCCCTAGTCTGTAACCCTTATCAGCTATAGGATTCAGCACAAAGTTTTGAGGATTGTCTCAGGTCGTGTCGCACGGTTGAGAGGACTGGCACTGCTGAGGCACAAGGACAAATCAGTCAATATCTGTTAGATACACCAGGCATTTGATGGGTGTGAGTCTCACGAAGCCGGTGAAGTGGATTTAAGTGATCCGCTTCTCCGGCTTTTTGCTTGTTTCGAGGCAAATTTTTATTGCAGGACAAGAATTATGAAGACTAAACGTTTCATTTCTGCGATCGCAGCAACTTCGATTTTCGCCTTAAGTGGATTAGGTGCAAGCATACTTCTCTCCACCGCTCCTAGTCAAGCTGCTCAACACTGCGAGTGTGTAGAGTATGTCAAAAGACGCTTTGGGCTTAGCGGTGCCGTTGGAAATGCAAAAGACATGGGACCAGCACTAGCTGCCCGTGGCTTTCGGCAAGTTTCACAGCCACAAGTTGGTGCTATTGCAATTTTCCAACCTGGGTTTTCCCGGTATACTTTTGTAAATCAAACCTATGGTCATGTTGGAGTAATTAGTCAAGTTCGCAATCTAGGAGACAAATGGCAAATTCTTGTCGATAATACTAACTTTGGGGGTCATGGCGTTTCGCTTAATTGCAACAATTTCAGTAAAAATTGGTACAACCCCTATCCTAAAAATACGAGTACGGTTTCTTACTGGGTTCGCGGAAACACGTCCAACCCTCCTAGTGGACAGAAAACCTACTTTATTGGTGACTACGCCCTGAATACGAACAATTACTTTTATCGTATTGATGGCTATCCGATTATGTCATCATGGCGACGCAATGATCGTGATCCAGACCAACATTTTGAACGGTTACGGGGGAACTGGGGAACGTTGTTAAAGAACAAATCCACAGGTAAATGTCTCAATGCTCATTATCTTTATAACGGCGCACGAGTAAATGTTTGGCCCTGCAACCCAAGTGATCCAGACCAAAACTGGGCTTTGAATGATTTAGGGGGTGGCTATTTACAAATCAAACGGGCTAATACTAACAAGAACTTCTGCCTGGATATGCCCGATCGCAAAGACGGTGGAAAGGTTCATTTGTGGGACTGTAATTCGGGTAATCCTAATCAACGTTGGCGCACTAACTAATCGTGAATCAGCATTCGATTGAGTCGCCATAATCTTTTAGCTTAGGGTTGACTTGGCGAAAATCTTGTCAACCCTGGCTCATCACCTATAACGGTTCTCCTTTTGGTGCAACACAGATTATCTGTAGGGGCGCACCGACGTGCGCCCTTTGCCGACGTGCGCCCTTTCCCCACTTATCTAATAGCAATCACTACCTTGACATCAGGAGTAAAAATTATGAATAGATTCTTGGCTACAAAGACAATATTTTGGAGCAAGATATTTTTGTTTGAACTGTTGTTCTTTGGTTTATTTTTGTCAAAGGCACAAGCGGGTGGAGGTTCTCAGCCAATCTATCCAGAATCACGCTCAAGTCAATCCATTTCCTCAATTCTGGCTACACCCAATTGGCAAATCTGGAGTAAACCCTATTGGTTAAATGGGAACATTTGTCGAGAAAATCAGGCAAGTCTGGTTTGTTTAACGCCTAAACAAGCTCAAGAAAATCGATGGCTTATTCCTTCAGCCGAAACACAGGAAGCAAATCAGTTAAGCAAAGAGTAAAAGTAATCTGCTATATAAATTATGATTGCTAAATTAAGCTTAGAACACAGGGAATAAATAGCGCAGTTCGGTCTTATGTGTCAACTGAAGCTTCAAAAATAAAGCCATACCTTGATCTGACCCCTCCCTAACCCTCCCCTTGATCAGGGGAGGGAACCGGAAATCCGATTTGACAATCAAACGGCAATTCCGTTATTGTGAAATTAAGGGTTGTAAAGTTTTGTAAACAATAGAATTCAGAAAAACATTATGACGATTACTCCTTTAATGCCTAGCCAAAAGACGGCTTGGCAGAAATTAGTAAACCGAGAAATTAGCTGTGAATTTGCCCTCAACCTCTTAGTCGATAATCGCGGAATCCTCAACATCGATCAACTTGACGCCGAAGTCAGCACCCGCTTCTTTCGCCAACTCTCCAATCGCAGCGACTTACCCCCGGTGATTCCCCTGTTACTTTGGCGCGGTTGTTACTATTTGGGATGTCCCATCTCTCTGACACCAGAAGCGATTCAGACATTGTGCGATCGCACCCTGACGGAGGTTAAGATTATTCCTATAGCCCCCAAGAGTTATCGCACTTGGCATCTGAGTCAAACCTATAACGGTAATAATATCACGTCTACGTCCCCGGTTAATCCGATTACTGGGGAGTCAGAACCCGAAGATATTACTGAAACCACCGAACTTTATCTCAAGAAAGCCGATAACCAAATTACTCGGATTAAAACCATTATCTCCGGTGCCCTCCGCAACCGCGCCAGCGATATTCACTTAGAACCTACACCGGAAGGATTGCGAGTGCGCTATCGGATTGATGGGATTCTCCGGAATATTACTACCCTACCCGCTGATATTAGTCGCCCTTGTATTGTCGCCCTGAAAGTAATGTCTAATATGGATATTGCAGAAAGTCGCCGCCCCCAAGATGGGCGGATTGGCGAACATTATACCTCTGGTGATGAAACGGATTTGGGTTTGGATATGCGAGTGAGTACCCTTCCTTGTGTGGGAGGAGAAAAAGTAGTAATTCGCTTACTTCCCCGACGAAATCCCTTTTCGGGTTTAGCCGATTTGGGATTTTCACAGAAGAAACTGGATATCTATAAGAATTGGTTACAACAACCCCAAGGAATGGTTATTCTTACCGGTCCCACGGGTTCGGGAAAAACCAGTACATTGTACAATTCATTGCAATTTGTGGCAACTGAACATGTGAATGTGGTGACAGTAGAAGATCCGGTAGAATATGTTTTACCTCGGATTACTCAAACCCAAGTTCATGAAGCGGCGGGGATGACATTAGCGGCGGGTTTACGTGCTATTTTACGCCAAGATCCGGATATTATTATGGTGGGCGAAATCCGGGATAACGAAACGGCAGAAACGGCGATTCGTGCTGCATTAACGGGACATTTAGTTTTAACCACGTTGCATACTAATGATGCAGTGAGTGCGATTCCTCGGCTTAAAGATATTGGACCTGATCCGGGTTTAGTCAGTGATGCGTTATTAGGGATTGTGGCACAGCGTTTAGTCCGAAAAATCTGCCCCCACTGTGCCGAACCTTACAATCCCACGGAAAAGGATTTACGAAAATTAGGGGTATCGAGGGAGGAGGCGAATCCTCAAGCTTGGCGTCAAGGAAAGGGCTGTTCTAAATGCTTTAATTCTGGCTATTTAGGGCGGGAAGCGATTGTGGAAATTTTAAATGTTGATGATAGGGTGCGGCAGTTAATTTATGAGGGAAGTATGACGCAGTTACATCAGTATTTAGAGGAAATTAGTTTTGATTCGTTTCGGATTGCGGCAATTGAAAAGGTGACCCAGGGAGTTACTACGTTAACCGAGGTATTGCGGGTGTTACCTCACAGTGCTTTATACCGAAAGGTTCCCTAAGAGAGGCAATTAATTTATGGCTTTGTAGGTGTACCTCAGCCCTTGACTTTTTGGGTAGTTTGAGGTATTTTTTTATCATGGGAAAATGTGCCGATCTATAAACCCAGAATAAGCTTAATCTGTAGGGTGGGTTAGAGAGATTCGCCCTAGCCTCCCTTAAAAAACGGGGAACCATAAATTATTCAAAGTCCCCCTATTAGATCCCCCTTCCGTCCCCCTATTAGATCCCCCTCCCGTCCCCCTTTTTAAGGGGGAAGCCAAAGGATGCTTCGCTTTTTTTGCACGGGGAGACCAGAAGTTGCTTCGCTTTTTGTTCCATGGGGGATTGAGGGGGATCTAAACTTTAAGCGCTAGTCAGGTGAGTGAAGTTTTGAGATTAAGTTGACACCAATGAAGGATCTGTCCCAGAAAATTAAGGGATTTCTCCGAAAAGATAGCGGGGCGAGTCGAGAAAATTAATGCATTTCCCCGTGAAGATAGTTCAGCGACTCGCCCCTACAGAACGAAAGGAAGATAGGAGACATAAACTCAATCCCTAAGTTGATAGATTTTGATCGCTTTTGTTCACTGATTTTGTTGATTGAGTTCTATCGATGTAGCATCCCTAGTAGTCGGTGATGCAAGCGCTACAGTTAGCAGTAAGCTGGTTTACGACGTTCTTAGCAACTCACTATGGCAACTATCAACGATAACTACCTGAAACTCAAAGCCGGCTACCTGTTTCCCGAAATTGCCCGCCGGGTGAATACCTTTGCTCAAGCTAACCCCGATGCCGATATCATTAAACTGGGAATTGGCGATGTTACCGAACCCTTACCCGAAGCCTGTCGCACCGCGATGATTCAAGCGGTAGAGGATATGGGGAATCGGGAGTCCTTCCGAGGCTATGGACCCGAACAGGGGTATCCCTGGCTGCGGGAGAAAATAGCCGCCCAGGATTTCCAGGCGCGGGGATGTCAGGTGGATGCTGCGGAAATCTTCATCTCCGACGGTTCTAAGTGCGATACGGGCAATATTCTAGATATTTTTGGCAAAACTAACAAAATTGCCGTAACTGACCCCGTTTATCCCGTCTACGTGGACACAAATGTGATGGCGGGACATACCAGAGAGGTGAACGAGAAGGGTGAATTTGAGGGATTAGTCTATTTGCCGATTACCGCCGAGAATAATTTTACAGCAGAGATTCCGTCTCAGAAGGTGGATTTGATTTATCTGTGCTTCCCGAATAATCCCACAGGCGCTACGGCTACTCAGGAAAACCTGAAGGCGTGGGTGGATTATGCGAAAGCGAATGGGTCAATTATTTTCTTTGACGCGGCTTATGAAGCGTTTATCACCGACGAGAGTCTACCCCATTCTATCTATGAAATTGAAGGGGCGCGAGATTGTGCGATCGAGTTTCGTTCGTTTTCTAAGAATGCGGGGTTTACCGGAACTCGTTGTGCGTTGACAGTTGTCCCCAAAACCTTAACCGCGAAAGCATCAGATGGTTCAGATGTGGAACTCTGGAAGCTGTGGAATCGCCGCCAGTCTACCAAGTTTAATGGTGTGTCCTATATTGTGCAACGGGGGGCTGAGGCGGTGTATTCTGATGAGGGACAAGCGCAGGTGAAGGCGTTGGTTCACTTTTATTTGGAAAACGCCACGATTATTCGTCAGAAACTAACGGAAGCGGGATTAAGTGTGTATGGAGGGGTTCATGCACCTTATATTTGGGTGAAGACACCCGATGGTTTATCCAGTTGGGATTTCTTCGATAAGTTACTACAAACCTGTTATGTTGTCGGAACGCCCGGTTCTGGATTTGGGGCGGCGGGTGAAGGCTATTTCCGGATTTCGGCGTTTAATAGTCGGGAGAATGTGGAAGAGGCGATGAAGCGAATTACCCAGAAGTTTAAGGTTTAGACTCTAGCAGAACCCCGACTGCTTTAAGAAGTCGGGGTTCTAATTTAGAAATCTTTTCGAGGGGATCAATTTTGCTTTAACACCGCCGCGTGATGGCGAATGTGGTCTTTAACGAACGAGGAAATAAAATAATAGCTGTGATTATACCCTTCTTGGAAGCGTAATGTTAAAGGAACCCCAGCTTTTTCACAGGCTTGGGCAAAGATACCGGGAAGCAATTGCTGCTTTTCTAAAAAGGGATCGGCTGTTCCTTGATCAATGAGAATTGGGCGCTTATATCCAACGGTTAAAACTAATTCGCTAGCATCATAGATGCGCCAGCTTTCTTCATCTTCACCCAAATAATTTGTAAATGCTTTTTGTCCCCAAGGGCACTGTGTTGGTGCCGCAATGGGGGCTAAGGCGGAAACGGATGTATATTGCTCAGGGTTTCTTAAGGCACAAATCAGCGCTCCATGACCCCCCATGGAATGACCAAAAATGCCTTGATGATCGATTTGAGCCGGGAAATGTTGGGCAATGATTGCCGGCAATTCCTGAACCACATAGCTATACATTTGATAATGATCTGACCAGGGTTCTACTGTCGCATCGACGTAAAAACCGGCTCCTGTACCGAAGTCCCAGTCGTCATTTTCTCCCGGAATTCCTGTATCGCGGGGACTGGTATCCGGTGTCACTAGCATTAATCCATACTTCGCCGCAAATTGCTGTGCTCCGGCTTTTGCCATGAAATTTTCTTCGGTACAGGTTAAGCCGGAAAGGAAATAGAGAACGGGGACTCGTTCTGATTTGGCTTGAGGCGGTTGGTAAACGGCAAACCGCATTTTAGTGTTACAGGTTTGAGAGGGATGGGAGTAAAAGCCAACTGTACCACCGAAGCATCGATTTTCTGAGATAATTTTGGGGGCTGTGGACATAGATTAATTATGTAGTGATCGGCAGTAGATGTGGCTTTTTAAGTCGGCTGTTTTGATACCTGACGCACAACCCATACCCACAAGACGACTAATATTCACTATTGATCCGATAAAGCATGAAGCAAGCGTCAGTCTTGTTTTATTGTCCCACAAGCAGGCTAGCATCGTCTGCTGGAGATGAGTGATTATTCGGGAACGCTGCTCACGGGGGTAGAGTTGTCACAGGCGGAAAAAGCGGCTATGGTATCTGCGATCGCTCATCTGGAAACATTCTCTCCTACCCCTTATGTTCCCTGGCTTCCTTTTGGAGTGATGCCGAGGGCGCGATCGCAGGAGCGCTGGATGGTCTAAAATCAAAGCACTATCCGGATTGAGCGGCTATAGTAGAGTAGATTTACCTTTAACTCTATACATATAGAAATTCTTATAACTCTGGTGATACCACCTGGAAACGTTTTAAGATCCTTGGGGATGGACAATTGAGCCTTTCTCGTTTTCAATTAGAAAACGGAGAATAGCTAGAGAACCCCCCAATAGAATCAATGGCGTATAAACTCATAAGGAGTAAAGTCACACCAATGGCAGTCAGTCTATTCAGTGACAATGAGTGGTAGTTCAGTTTTAAATGTGAGGTAAGAGCGATGAGTGATGGTATGGCATTCCTGACAGGGGCTGCCTTTGCGGGGGTAGCGCTTCTGTTTATGATGAAAGGCGGAGACAGTCTTGGCATTACGAATGCTCCTCCCTCTCAAACGGCTCAACTTCCACAGAGCAATCCTTATAATCCCTATAATCCTACTTATGGGCAGAACCCGCAAATGCCAACTCAGACGACACCGGGTTTTCCAGGGAATGATTTTGAACAGCAGCAGGTTACAGTAGAACGCATGAGAGCCATGCTGGAGCAGCAACGCGCCGAAACTGAACAGTTAAAAGCGCAGGTGCAAAACCAGCAAGCGTTGATTGATAATCTTTTGGGACAAAATAATCCCAATAATCCCAATAATCCCAATAGTTTCATACCACCTCGGATTGAAGCAGCGCCCCCTGTAACTCCTCTGGCGCAGTCTGAGCCAGATAATTCAATTATTTCCGGCTTGGTTTGGGGATTGGGGGGTATGGCGGTAACGATTAGTGGCGGTGTAGTCGTGGTGGGATTATTGGCGGTGCTGTCGCGACAACAACAACCGCGTCAATCTCGGACGACTTACGTTGTTCCCCATCCCTACAATGCGCTTCCTTACGCCCCCTCAGCTAGACGACGCACTGAAGTAATACCGCCTCCTCTTGATGATAGACAAGTGGATTATGTCGAATACGAGCGTTAACAACAAGGCAGAAAGTACCGTAGGGTGGGCATTGCCCACCATCTATAAGGAGCATGACATTCTGCTCAGGTGTGCCACACTGATTTCATCCTCACGGCACATTCCGATTAATCTCATCCACTGATAATCCTAACGCCTCTGCTACCTGTTCCATGGTTAATCCCATTGCCAATAATCGAGGAATCGCGTCTCGTTGTGCCTGTTCTGCTTGTTTTCGGGCTTGGGCTTCTTGTTGTCTCGCCTGTTCTGCTGCTTCTTCGGGCAAAGGAATTAAATTCCCTTCTGAGTCAAAGAAACGCAGCCAAATCGCGGGTTTTCCCTCAATTTCTCCTTTCCAAGTTCCCAACCATAACTGCAAACGCTGACACCATAATCGACCTTGCCCATTGGGTGTTAGGAGTTGATACTGTTGATTAGCATCTAAATGCCAACCCTGTAACGAATTCGGGTCAAAAGGGTCAAAAACAAAGTAATCAGGGGTGCGGAAGATTTGCTCGTAGATATCTTTTTTGACACCTAAATCCACGGCGGCGGTGGAGGGGGACATTAGTTCCACAATGACATCAGGATAGCGACCATTTTCTTCCCAAACCACCCAACCCAGGCGTTCTTGCGTTCCGTCTACGTTTAAAACGACAAAGAAATCGGGTCCTCTAAAATCTCGGTTACGCACTTGTTCACTACTGTAGTAGATGAACATATTGCCAGAGGTAAAGTAATCGGTTTGACCGGATTGGGCAACCAGCATCAACCGAATGAGGGCATTCATGGCAATGCGGTGGCGGTTGCTTTCCAAGGGTTCTCCGTCGTCGAAAATTAGGTCGGTTGGGGGTAGGGGTGGTTCCCAGTCGGGGATTGTATTTAGGAATGTTTTTTGTTGAGTAGCATCGGCTGACATCGCACGAGCTCGGTTTGTTTTTATCCTGTTTAATGTAGCACTAGGTCGTATAATTTAGCTATGAAACAAGTTCTCACGATAGTTGTAAAACTCCAACCAACGCTTGAACAAGTTGCCTTCTTAGAGGCAACCCTTCAGGCGTTTGCGGACGCTTGTAACTATGTGAACGAAAACACAGATCCTAAGCTAACCAACAAAATTGCTATCCAGTCTCTGGTTTACCAAACCATCAAGGAGAAGTTTAATTTGGTGGCAAACATGGCAGTCAGGGCTTGTGCGAGAGTTGCCGCTAACCGCAAGGTTGCCAAACACAAAGGTAAGCCTATTAAGGGTTTTGCGCCAAGTAGCATGGACTGTGATAAAGACTTGTTTCGATTCAGAGAACAAGACTGGACAATAAGCCTTGCTACCATTCACGGCAGAGAACGAATTGAACTGAAGGCGGGGAATTACCAAAGAGGAAAACTTAAAGGGAGAAATCCAACTTCGGCTCAGCTATGCAGACACGGTGATGGTCACTACTACCTGCACATTCAGATTAAGAACCTGGCACCCGAACCAACCGACACCAAGAAGACTCTTGGCATTGACTTGGGACGACGCGATATTGCGGTAACTTCCGTTGGCCAGAAGTGGGACGGTACAGACATCCAACAGGTCAGAGATAAGTTTTCCCAAGTTAGAGCATCTCTCCAGAATAAAGCCCCGAAAGGCACGAGGACGACTCGGCGTAGATGTCGAGAAATCTTGAAACGGCTGTCGGGAAGGG
>NZ_JAVJRX010000070.1:0-18801 GCF_040219735.1 Coleofasciculus sp. G1-WW12-02
AAATTCATCACCTTCTTGTTTGTAGTTATAGTGTATCATTAAACAAGAAATTCGTGCGGGATTTATCCCGCTATCTGTACGATTTGCTCAGTTTCATCCCCCGCTTGAAAGACGGGGGCTTTCACTATCGCTTGTCTGTAAACTGTTAGATAAGCTTTTTGTCACTGACTAGGTATATCCCATAGCAATCATGACTAAATCCAAACTGCTTTTGACAAGTCTCCTTTCTACCGTAACCGTTACAGGTAGCCTCTTACTGACCACTGTCAGCCCAACTCAAGCCCTCCCTTGTTCCTTTGGTAAAAAGGGTATGTCTCCAACTGCTTCTGGAGAACCTTCTAGTCTGGTTGGTAATAAAATCGACCTCTACAAAAAACTCGGTATCGCTGGTGTTGGTATCGCCGCCGTAGCCGGAGGTTTTGTCGCTGTTAAAAAACTCAAAGCACGTCAGAGTCAACCCACGGAGGCAACTGTCACGGATACGCCTTTATCTGAATCCTTCGAGATTTATAACTTTGCTATACCTGTTCCTCCAGAAGCAGTGGCGGCTTCAACTCCTGAAGCCGAGGCTTCTGAGCGGGATGTCACCTCAGTAAGCTAGTTCATTTGGCTTATTTTGGGTAAGGTGGGTAAGAGCGATGTGCTTATGAACAGAGTTACTCAGCCTTACTCACCCGACTATTCCCTTAGATTTATTGCTCTTAGTGAAAAAATTCTTCAAGTAATGTGCTTCTGTTATCACAAAAAAAGGATTTTTTTACAGAAAATGCTTAATCCCCAATTTTCGCACAACCCAATCTAGTTGGGACTCAAACACCTAGAGGTGACTTGTCGATAGCACTTGGGAAATAATGCAAAATTGGCGGGAGTTGATACCCTAGAGGTGTTGACCAAATCCAAGGAAAATAAATATGGCACAAGCTAACGTCGGTGATACCGTCAAAATTCACTACACAGGTAAATTAAACGACGGTACAGTCTTTGATTCTTCCCTGAATCGCGAACCGATAGAATTCACCATTGATGCTGGACAGGTCATTCCAGGTTTCGAGCAAGCTGTTTTGGGTATGACTCCTGGGGATTCCAAAACCGAAATGATTCCTATGGATAAAGCTTATGGTCCCCATCGCTCAGAAATGGTACTGGAAGTTACCCGAGACAAAATGCCCCCAGACTTGAATCCCGAAATCGGCCAGCAATTACAAATTCAACAACCCAACGGGCGAGTTATTCCAGTGGTGATTACCGATGTCACCGACTCGAATGTGAGATTAGATGCCAACCATCCTCTGGCAGGACAAGACTTAACCTTTGATATTCAGTTAGTTGAAATTTCTTAACCCAAGATTGTCGGCTCTCCCGTACCTAGGGTGATAAGCAAACCTGATTATTCCTGAAAACTTGGGGGGGTAGTGCTTTCAAAACAATGTTTTTAGGGAAACTATCACAAATAGAGGGTTTTCCAGCACAAGTACGGGAGAGCCAAAAGACAAGGCACAATCAACATCCGCTAAGAACCCGGCGTTTCCCTCACACTGAAACTCGTCATTTCCAAGATTGCCCCGCGTCGCTGCAAATCAAGCATACTGGCTTCAGAAAGTCCCTCATTCTCTCCAAATCGAGCGTTCTCTACCTCGGTAATCTGCAGATCAACTCCCGTAAGATTGGTATTGCTCAGATTGGTATAGCTTAAGTTAGCCCGATTCAAATTAGCCTGATTTAAGTTAGCACCACTCAGGTTTACACCGAACAGATCAGCACCACTGAGATTAACCCGACTGAGATTGCTTCCCCTCAAATCAGCACCGCTGAGATTCGCACCACTTAAGTTGGTATCGCTTAAGTCAGCCCCAATTAAAAAAGCACCACTTAGGTCAGCGCCCACCATAATAGCTTGCTTTAGGTTTGCGCCAAATAAGTTCGCACCACTTAAGTTACCTCGACTGAGATTAACTTGAGTGAGATTAACCCGGCTGAGATTAACATCCGCTAAGTCAGCATCCATGAGGTTCGCCTCAATCAAAGTCGCGCCCCTGAGATCAGCATGCATCAGGAAAGTGCGGCTCAGGTTAGCTGCACTTAAATTGACACCGCTTAAGTTAGCCTGTTTAAGGTTAGCGCCACTAAGGTTGACTCGGCTGAGATCCGTATTGCTTAAATCGGCGTCAATCAGTTGAGTACCCCTGAGATCAGCACCACTCAAATCAGCACCACTCAAATCAGCACCGTTGAGATCAGCACCCATGAGATTGATCTTCCTCAGATTAGCACCCCGAAAATTCCTTTCACTGGCTAGATAACGCCGCAGGAGTTCGTTCGTATCCATAATGTTTGGGGAAAACTGGAGTTGTATTATCAATGTCCCAAGGATTTCCCCAAGCATTGTGATGGGTGTTGCCCCTCACCCCTACCAGAGCGAAATATGCTATGGATGACTCAATGAAGCAAAAGTTCATCAAATCTTTACACGCTTTTCATCATAGCTAAACATAAAATGCCATCCGGGGGTGCAAACTAGTTAAGTAAGGGAGCTTAAACGTATTCCAACGTGGTCGTTATTCTCCTGTTTAGTGTTTAGGTTGTTTGGGAATCCCCTAGCGGTGTCTTTAAGGCTTACCTAGGGGTTTTTTTATTTATCGGTCGAAGATTTAACTCGATAATCAAGCGATCGCACTCCTTGATTTTGAACTATTCAACGGTAGGTGTGATGATCAGCCATATTTGCCAGCAATATACCTCAAATTGAACAACTGTAACCTAAGTTGTTCAATTTGAGGTACATTCGACTTGGCGAACCGCAAGCAGAGCCTTATGCGTTGGGTTCCGTTAATATTTATGAAGGATGCAAGTCATCCTGTTTCAAGGAAGAAAGTCACTCAGGTTGTCTATCTTATACTCCCCTGCTTTCGGTCAGAATCCGCTCAACCTAACATTTTGTTTCGTTCATGAATGGTAGCTCAATCCCAAATGACCAACCCGGGTGGTCACTCGATGAACGTGATCCCCAAACAATCCAATCTTTCATGCCCTTATGGGGGTGGTTTTACCACTACTACTTTCGGGTGAAAACCGATGGCTGGCATCATATTCCTGATCAGGGCAATGCCTTATTTGTGGGTTCTCACAATGGCGGACTTGTCGCGCCGGATATGATCATGGTCATGTATGATTGGTTCCGGCGTTTTGGTACCGAACATCCGGTTTATGGTTTGATGCACCCCAATGGCTGGAAAATTGACCTAAACACGGCACGACTAGCGGCTAAGACGGGGGCAATCAGGACTCATCCCAAAATGGCGATCGCAGCTTTGCGTCGAGGCGCTAGTGTCCTTGTCTATCCTGGGGGCGCTCAGGATGTCTTTCGTCCCCACAGCATGCGTAATAAAATTCATTTGGCGGGGCGTCAGGGGTTCATTAAGCTGGCATTGCGGGAAGGTGTACCAATCATACCCGTTATTTCTTATGGCGCTCATGATACGCTGATTGTCCTAGCAGATTTTTACGAACAGGTTCGACAACTACACGATTGGGGGATTTTCCCGTGGCTATTTGGTCTTGATCCGGAAGTTTTTCCAGTTTATTTAGGTTTACCATGGGGATTGGCGATTGGACCTCTACCCAATATTCCCTTGCCTGTCCCGATTTACACTCGTATTTGTGCGCCGATTGTCTTTGAACGGTATGGTCGTGATACAGCCAGCGATCGCGAGTATGTCAATGCTTGCTATGAAAAAGTCTGCACTCAGATGCAATGGGAACTTGACTGTTTAGTTAAGGTGGCTAGTAGAATTTGATCCGGCTGATGAGAATGGCAGCAATTTTGTGAAAAAGGGGATATGGTGAGAAATAAGTGGCAAGATGCAACATTGTGTTGAGTTGAGGATAGTACCTTGAGCAATTCTACCGATCAGTCTCCAGGCGTCTCTCGTCAGGATTTGGATTACTGGTTAGAGCGTCAGATAGAATACCAACGGACTCTTAATGTCATTGAATCAAGAGGAGAAAACAGTGAAAGTGCGTGGAAACTGAGAGGTAAGCTCGAAGCTGTAGGAGAAACGATTGCTTACCTACAACGGAAGCTCAATAACTTTTAGGGCATTAGTTTATTAATAGCAGTTGGTGGTCAAAACAGCCGGGGATTTCTCCTTTGCAAAAAACCCAGTGATAGTATCACTGGGTTCATAAGGGCTGCTGTAATAACTGAAGAAAATGTCGTTAGTGAGTATTTTATTGGCTCAAAGTTAAGTCTTGTTTATTCGCAGATTAAAATTCACTATAGAAAATAAAAAAACTTGAGTTTTATTCTGAAAACTAAAATTTCTCCGATTCGATTAAGCGTCAACTACCCCGCCCATAGCCGAGCTATGGACGAGGGTTTATTTAGCCTTATGTTGACCAGCCTAAGTTCTAATAGAACGCTCAGGAGTTCAGTCGTGGGAAACCTCTCGCCTAATGAGCTAACGAACAACGCCCTGTTGAGAAGCAACTTCCATGGGCTTCATCAGGTAGAGTCTCACGAACTGCCAGCCATTAGAGACATAGTAGGGCAGCTTCTTGAAAAATTGCAGGAACTTCGGACTGTTGGAGTTAGCAATTTCCGTCAACTTTTCGTTATTGGTAATACAGACTTCCAAACGTTCGTAGAACTTGGGATCTTCCACATCTAAAATCACTGGGAATACCCGTGCAGCGGTTTCGTTGGTCTTCTTAATCACATGCTTATCATACTCGCGGGCATCTAAACCAATCGACTGATAGAAATCAGATCGTTGGATGTCATTTAGATACATGGTCGCAAATACCGACAGCAGGAAGAAGCGAGACCACAGCTTTGCCTGCCAATCATTTAACATTTGCGGTTGAGCTTTCATGAGCGCATCAAAAAAATCCCCATGGCGATTTTCATCTTGACACCAGTTTTCAAAGAACCGGAAGATGGGGTAAATGCGATCTTCAGGATGGGCTTCGAGATGGCGATAAATGGTGATGTAGCGCCAATAGCCAATCTTTTCCGACAAATAGGTGGCGTAGAAAATAAACTTCGGCTGGAAGAAGGTGTACTTCTTATTCTTGGTCAAAAATCCCAAATCCAGCGCCAGATTGAAATCTGACATCGCCTTGTTCAGAAAACCAGCGTGACGTGCTTCATCACGAGACATCAAGATGAAACACTCTGCCAGAATTGGGTTTTTGTGTTTGATACGACGACCCAATTCTTTATACAGTAAGAATCCAGAGAATTCTGCTGTACAAGAACGCTCTAGAAATTCAACAAACAAGCGGCGGGTTTCACCGTCGATATGCTCCCAAGACTGCTCAAACTCAGCGTCCCGGACGAAGTGGTGGCGATTATAGTCTGCACGGAACTCTTCAAGAATCGCCAACAGCTCATCTTCATTCGGCGAGATATCCATCTGCGCCATGGCTTCAAAGTCTGTGGTGTAGAACCGAGGCGTCAGGATGGTCTCCTTCGCTGGGGATTTAACGCCCGGTCTGATTTCTTCAAAGCTAGGTTTTTTAAGGGTATCTACCATTTTTGTTTTACTCGTTATCTTTTACTTACGATTTTGGACTTGAGAATGTGGCAACTGGGGGGGTGACTCAACCCACGCTGATATTAGAGGTGCATATTGAGTCTACCAAGGTCTTGTGTGAGTGCAAAATCCAGTTAAGGTTAAGAGTTGTAAATTTGCTTAAACTTTGTTCATGTTTTTAAGGGAACACGGAACAGGAAATCTGCACCTGAAACCCCCGGAACCCTTGTGCACCTTTGATCCCTGATGTCCCATCTCCTCTGCCTTCGTAAAAAGGGACACGACTATAGCCATGCCCCTAATTACTAGATAAAAGACCGTTTAATACCGAAGCACTAACCGTTAAGCCTCTTCAGCTTCAACGCGACCGTAAAAAATCCCTCGAATCAGGACTTCTTCTGGTTCTTCTTCAGCACCCAGGTCAGTATCAGCAGTCTGTGCGCTCTCAAAGGTACCAGCAATTTCACCGGTGAAGCTATCAACCTTAGAAACTTGGAGAGACATCTCACCCGATCGGGTCTCTACGCGCTTAACGTTAGCCCGAACGAATTCCTCTTCATCTGCTTTGGAAGGCAGCGCTACCGCATTATCATAGCCAGAGGCGACGCCACGACCTTTAGGATCGAGGAACACAGAACCCCGGTAAGACGGAACCTTAAATTCCCCTTCAAAGTCCGTAGACGTATTCACGCTAGTCATGTTGGGCCCAGTTGTGGCAACCAAACTTTTAATCGTGAACATGAAAGGAACTTGTTCGCCCCCAGGTAACTGTACTGTGATGGCTTGAAAGTCAATGCCATCCTCTTCCATAAAGACAAGGCTGCCATTTTCTGCTTGCTTTAATGCACCTTCTACTTGATCGAGGCTAGAGGTAGCCCTAGTCAGTAACTTACCAGGGATATATTCTGCCTCTCTGCGCTTATTCGTCGGTTCTTCCTTGACAAAGAAGCTAGTTGGCTGTAAGCACAGCTCGACAATTCGATAGGACTTATCAGACTCAATGGCAATAGAACCACGAGTTGTTTCCGAGAGTTGGGGACATAGATTCGCTAAGCCTGTATTTCTAATCTGGTCGTAGGTCAATTGATCAGGACTAGTCGCTGTTGCTGCATCTGAACAAGCCGTTAAAACCCCCAGACACAATGCCAAAAAGGCAACAATAAATGCACGATACCTCATGGTCAACCTCAATCGTCAATCTCTAAAGAAAGAAAAAATTTTTTATGGTGATTCTTGAATCAGGCTGTGGTTCATGACATCCTCCCTCACGCTGATCTAAAGATTATAGTGAGAGTCTTCTCGCCGATTCAGATAAAACCGCAACTATGCTCAACTTATGGTCAACATCAGGCTTGTTTTTGCCAGACTAAATTATACCCCTAGGGTTGCTTTGGGGAGTTGACACCGTGGTATAGTTTTGGTCACACGCTGGTTATCGGCGATCGCGAAAGTAGATTGAACGATGGCTCACTTAAGCCGTGTTTCCTACATGATGCCGAAAGCGTGAACCTTAGCTTTTCTCGCTTCATTGTACACGGGAAGCGGCACTTTTACGCTTTCCATCAAGCGGGTGGCAAGAAACAACTAAGATTGACAGGGGTAGGATGAATTTGAGTAATGAGTTAGATACCCAGACGCTACAGGTCAAATTGCCAGCTCTAAAGACGGAGATTTGGGCGTTAGCCAATAGCCACAAAGGGGACACATTAACACTGCTAGCTCTGCTGCGGACGCTGGAAGAGGCGCACCGGGAGATTCGAGATAGCCTATTTCAGGACTCGTTACCCGACAATCGGCAAACTTTGTATGCGCTGCTCAAAGATATTGAAGAATTAGGTGGCTGGCCCTATGTGGCGCGGATGAAGCTGCGATCGCTGCTGACGAATTTTCCGGAAGCGTTTTCTGAAGATGAATCCAAAGAAAATGCTTAAGCTGCGGGGGTGCGGGGGTCGTAGAGACTTCTGGTGGAACTATGCTAAACGATTTTGTTCCAACAAGACAGTTGGCGCAACAGGTGCTAAGATCCAGCCGTCAGTCTTAGCAGTTTATCTTATTAAATCTTATTCTTGAGCAGTGAGTATGGATGAAATTAAGTTTGGCACAGACGGCTGGCGAGGTGTGATCGCCGCCGATTTTACCTTTGAGCGTGTAGCGTTAGTCGCGACAGCCGCTACTCAAATCCTCGCTGATATTTATGGCAAAACCAGCGGTAGCCGTACCGTGGTTGTCGGTTATGATCGGCGCTTTATGGCGGAAACTTTTGCGAAAAAGACGGCGGAGGTTGTCCAATCCTTAGGATTTGATGTGTTGCTTTCTCGGGGTTACGCGCCAACCCCAGCATTTAGCTGGGCAGCAAATCATCAGAAGGCTCTAGGTGCTTTGGTTCTAACGGCTAGCCATAACCCAGCCAGTTACCTGGGATTAAAAGTGAAGGGGGCATTTGGTGGATCAGTTCCGCCAGAAATTACCCAAAAAATTGAAGCCCAACTTGCTCAAAAACCAGCCTCAGCGCAAACACCAGGTAAAATCGAATTCTTCGATCCCTGGTCAAGTTATTGTGATGCTCTGCGCTCAAAGGTGAATTTGGCTAGTATTCAGAACCTGATTACTCAAGGCAAATTAACTGTCTTTGCCGATGTCATGCACGGCGCAGCAGCAGGAGGCTTGAGCAAAATTTTAAATGTACCGATCCAGGAACTCAATAGCTCCCGTGATCCCTTATTTGGTGGCGGTGCGCCTGAACCTTTACCCCGTTACCTTTCTCAACTCTTCCGCCGCATCCGTACCCACCGACGGCAAGCAGAGGCAGATTTACGAGTAGGATTAGTCTTTGACGGAGATAGCGATCGCATCGCGGCGGTGGATGGACAAGGCAATTTCCTGAGTTCTCAAATTCTCATCCCGATTCTGATTGAACATCTAGCATCTCGGCGGCAATGGACGGGGGAAGTGGTAAAAACGATTAGTGGTTCGGATCTAATTCCCAAAGTTGCCCAGCTTTATCAATTGCCCCTCTACGAAACCCCCATTGGTTACAAATATATCGCCGATCGCATGCTCTCGACCCAAGTCTTGCTAGGTGGTGAAGAATCGGGTGGAATTGGTTATGGGACTCATATCCCAGAACGGGATGCTTTACTCTCCGCCCTGTATCTATTGGAAGCGATGGCTCAATCGAATATGGATTTAAGCCAACTTTACCAACGTTTACAAGAGCAAACAGGCTATACCTCAGTTTATGACCGCATTGATCTACATCTAGCAGGTATGGAAGAGCGATCGCGCCTACTTAACCAACTGCAAACCCAACCTCCTACTGAGATTAATGGTCAAGCAGTCGTTGATTGTCAGACAATCGACGGGTATAAATTCCGCTTAGCTAATGGTAGCTGGTTACTGATTCGGTTCAGTGGCACCGAACCTGTTTTACGCCTTTACTGTGAAGCCTCAACTCCAGAACAAGTTCGCCAAACCCTCAGTTGGGCAAAAGATTGGGCAAAATGACAAATGACCAAACTAATTGTTGCCACTGGAAATCCAGGTAAATTACGGGAGATGCAGGCATATCTTGATGATTTGCCATGGGAATTGCAGCTTAAGCCACCGGAAATCGAGATTGAGGAAACTGGCGATTCGTTTGTGGCTAATGCTCGTCTTAAGGCGTTAGGGGTAGCCCAAGCGACAGGTCAATGGTCGATCGCAGATGATTCTGGCTTGGAAGTGGATGCTTTAAACGGAGCGCCTGGTATTTATTCAGCACGTTATGGGAAAACGGATGCTGAACGGATTGAGCGGTTGCTGTCTGAACTGGGAGATGCGTCTCATCGGGGGGCGCAATTTGTTTGTGCGATCGCGATTGCTCGTCCTAATAGCACAATCGCAACAGAAGTAGAAGGCGTGTGCCGAGGTAAAATTTTAAAGGTTCCCCTGGGTACAGGTGGCTTTGGCTATGATCCGATTTTTTATGTGCCAGAACAGGGATTGACGTTTGCCCAAATGACTCCAGAACTGAAGCGACGCTACAGTCATCGTGGTAAAGCCCTTAAATTACTCCTCCCCCAGTTCAACCAACTTTTATGAATTATGAATTAGAAAACTTAATTTTTAATCCATAATTCATAAGTTAGGTTAAACAGCTTCCAGATTCCGTTCACCCGTCCTGATCCGGACAATTTCCTCGACGGGGCTGATGAAGATTTTCCCGTCGCCAATTTCACCCGTGCGAGCAGCAGCAATAACTTTGTCTACTACCATATCGACTTGGGCATCTTCGACGACAATCTCCACCTTGAGCTTTTGTAGGAACTCAACGGTATATTCAGAACCTCGATAACGCTCGGTTTGACCTTTTTGGCGTCCAAATCCCCGAACTTCTGAAACCGTCATCCCGACGATTCCAGCGTTGACCAAGGCGATTTTAACTTCATCGAGCTTAAATGGTCGAATAATCGCTTCTACCTTTTTCAAGATTCTAGCTCCTCACTTACGTTTCTTTATATTTATCAGACCAGCATGACACGATGAACTACGGCGACTTACTTCGTTGAAGTCGCTGTTTCTGACGTTTCTTAGCCCCTAGTTGCTTCATACTTCCGTATGCAGTAGAGCTAGGCGACTCGGCGTCTAAAGAGGACAGTTCCTGCCCCCTTGCCCAAATCTCGTTGACTTGAGCAGCATTTACGTCTCTATTCTCAACATGATTACAGTCGGGATTAGAGCAAACATGAACTCTATCTGCTAAGGTCTTGGGAGTCAATTCCCAGCACTTAGCACATCGCTGAGTAGGTTTGAGTTTCTGTGTTGGTGACTCGACATAGAAGCCATTAGCTTCAGCCGCTTTATAGGTTAACAAGTCTCCAATCATACCAAAACCAACGTCAAGGATAGACCGATTTAATCCAGCTTTCTGTAGTTTTCGTTTACCCTTCTTGGCTTTGCCTGTCATTTTTTTGACATTTAGCTGTTCACCAGCGATTTGGATAAAGTCTGAAAGTCACTCGGCGTGTTAGCATCTTCTATCCGGCTCCGGCTTACTTCATTGAGGTTCCGGATATAATCGCGATTTAGTATTACACTCCCATCAATGATTTTTTTGTAACATTGAATACAGTTGTTTGGAGTGTCGTATGCATTACCCGTCGCCAATCGCCAATTCCCAGACGGTCAACACTCAATCAGGGCAGGTTGAGTTGTAGTGAAACCCGCCCCGACAAACTATGCCTTCAGTCGTCAAGGGTCAAAACTCTCGCACTTCCCCAATTCTCAGTCAACAGTGGTCAATAGCCAAACTTTTGATTAAAATGAGAAATATATCAGCAAGGGGCCTTAATGGTTTCGACGTGTTGGTCAAAGCCAACCCGTGATACAGGTCGAGAGTGAGTCTTCTCTCGTAAATACCGGACTCAAAAAAAAGTAAATGCGAACAACATCGTTCCTTTTGCTCGTAAGGCAGCTCCTGTAGCCGCTTAAACACCTCTTATAGGTTCGAGCGTTCTTAGTCTGACTCCGTTAAGGGCTAAGAACACAACCCCAACGGATGCGCTGGTTAGCTGTCTTTGGTCGGCTGGCTAGCAAAGAACTCAACCAAAGCATCCCACCATCCGGGATAATGGATGGTTCCCGCTCTGAGGATTAGAAGGGCTAAGCCTGTGAATGATCGATAGGTAAATAGCCAATGCGGACACGGGTTCAATTCCCGTAGGCTCCACTCCCCATCCCAATTCAATTTTCAGATGCAATAAAACCCCTTCACGCTGAATGAAGGGGTTTTTATATTTGCCAGGGGTCGATTATTTTTTCATCATTTACAATTAATTATTTACAATTCATCATTCAGATTATCCGGATGAATGCCTTGATGACAGAAAAAGGTAATCAAACGACTTCCAGCCTTTGTCAATTCACTCGCCAATTGTTGCGGTCAGATGAATGAACTCCAAACTCAGGCTTTGGTGTTCATTCAATAATGATGTTGGAGGTAAGGATGCTAGGATTTGACCGTCCACGAGAAGGGAATTAATCCTATCTAACCAAATCCCTTACTCTGGAGTACCTCATCCTTAAAATATGTAAACAACCACGAGCAAGAGCAAGTTATGGTAATGCGACCTACGTATGGTAATGGTTTTATCGATAGCTCAACCATTGAACTTTCTCAAGAAGGATTGCGGTCTATTCTGAATCAGATTGAGGCAGAATTGATCGATAGTGAAGTTTACCGCCGCACAATGGCTGGGTTACAGACGATGTTAGGAGAAGCATCAAGTAACGCCCATATTTTAGTCAAGGCGGTTGGGCGAGAAGCCGTAAGGTTGACGTTTCAAGAATTTGCGAGACAGTATAAGGTTGTTCCTGTGGCTCCTGTGGCTCCTGAAGAAGTGAATCAACCGACAGAAGAACAGGAGTTGGAGATTCCCCAAACCGAAGAGACGGAATGTCCCATGGGTTCTGGAGAAACAATGTCCCATCCTGTTGAGACAAATCTATCGCCCAGTTTAGTGAATAGAGAGATTGGAGAAGCTAAATCGCGCAAGAAACTCACCAAAGCAGAATTAGCGGAGCAAAAGCTTACCCTAGAGCGGGAAGATGTGTTGCTACAAATCGGTCACCAACTGCGACGAGCGCGTAAATCCCGCTCTTTGAGCCTTCAGCAACTACATCGCCAAACCTTAGTACCCATTCATCAAATTGAAGCATTAGAAACGGGACATCTAGCTCAGCTACCAGAGGATATTTATATTCGTGGTTTCATTCGTCGGCTTGGTTATGCTCTAGGGTTAGATGGTGTAGCATTAGCCTTGTCTTTGCCAGAAACTGATCCGGTCAAGTCTGTGGTTCCTTCCTGGTATAAAGACCCATCAGCTACAGGGTTTCATCTTAAATCTGTTCATTTATATCTAGGTTACGCCACGTTGATTGCAGGAGCGGTGGGAGGACTCAACTGGATGTCGAACCAACAATCTGCACCACAAAACACAACGGAACCTGAACCTGTTCCTTCTGGTCAAAACTCTATTTCTCCGAAAGCTGAAAATAGCAAATCGACCCATACGCCTGGGATTAAATCAAGCAAAATCGGTGTAAAAGCAGGAGCCGATATTGCTCCCCCTGAGGCATTTCCGTTTTAGGAAGACTCCAGAATAGAGAAGATTGTAGAGACGTAAGGCGTGGAACGTCTGAAAGATGGGGAAGCTTTATAGACTCTTTGCTAATTCCTCACCAACTCCTAACACATATCTATCTGACAGAATCCCTGTAGTCAGAATAGTGATATAGAAACATTAAATAAGACTCGGCTACTAAGAGCTTCTCTTGTAATTCAATACCGAATCACAAGCCCTTTGGAAGCGCGATCCTCCGGAAACCCATTCTAATACTACTTAGATAAGCACTAAATGCCAAATTCTGCTGGTTGAGTTGAGGCAACTAAACTCAACGCCGAACGGTTTTTGGGGCGCCAATCTTGTCATCCTAAAGGTTCAAACTGAACCGGAAAATTGCTGAGATTTCCGGAAACAGAGAGAACATGAGTTGATCATGGCAATTTAACTGAACTACATGGTGTTTCCTTAGCAATTTTCAGCAATCTTACCCTTTTAAAAACGTGACTTACTTAATCTGTACTTGTGATATATTGCACGAGCAAATTTATCCATTAAGTTTGGGAGCGAATACAATTGGGCGGGAAGAGGATAACAGTATTGTGGTTGACCATAGCTATCTTTCCCGCTACCATGCTCAGATTTTGCTCTCCCCTGACGGTGTGATACTTCGGGATCTCAATAGTCTCAATGGTACGTTCGTCAATGAGTTTAAAGTGGAGCAATGTAAACTTCAGGATGGAGATTCTATTCGTTTAGGAGATGTATCCTTCAAATTTGTCGAGCAAATCCCTAAGGTAGAAGAAACTGGATCATCAGACACGAATACTGAAATTTCAATTATTAAGCAAGTTTCCCCGGAAAAAACGCGAATTACAATTACTGACTTATTGCAACCCGATAAGTCGGAAAACTCTATTATTAAGCTGAGGCAACGAGATGCTCATCAACGAACCGTTGATAAACTGCAAATTTTACTGGAAGTCAGTAAACAACTGTCTTCTCCCGAAGAACCCGATAAATTGCTGCAAAAAATCGTCGATTTGCTGTTTGAGATCATGCATATTGACCGCGCCACAATTTTGATGGTCAATGAAACCAGTAGTATTCTGGAACAAAAAGCTGTAAACTGGCGCTCCGGAATTCCGGCTGAAGATAATTTTTACAGTAGTAAAATCACTAATTTTGTCTGCAATCATGGCAATGCAATTCTCACGGACGATGCTCGTAAAGACACCTTATTTAACGATTCAATATCTATTTTTAAACAAGGGATTCATGCGGCAATGTGTGTTCCACTTAAACCCGCAAATGAGGTGATCGGGGTATTGTATGTGGATAATTTGTCAATGACGGATATCTACTCCGATGAGGATTTGGAGTTTTTAACCTGTCTGGCGAACCAAGCCGCGATCGCGATCGAAAATTCCCGCCTCTATAAGAAGATGCAGGAACAGGAAGTGATGCGGGCAAAGTTAGAACGATTCTTTCCCCAATCGGTGAGTCGCAAGTTACGGGAAGAAGGAAATTTAGCTACGGTAGAGACGGAAGTAACTGCCTTGTTTGCCGATATTAGCAACTATACGCAAATGTCGGCGGAAATGGAACCGCATCAAGTCGTGGAAATGCTGAATGAGTATTTTCAGATCATTGTTGAAGAGATTGTTTTTCCTTACGAAGGAACCTTAGAAAAGTATATTGGTGATGGAATTTTAGCCATTTGGGGCGCACCTTATCGCCAACCCAATGATGTGGATTTAGCGGTACAGGCAGCAATTGAAATGCAATGGGCGGTTTCCCGTTTAAATCAAAAATGGATTCGAGAAAACCGACGAGCCATTCAGATTCACATTGGTTTAAATACTGGTACGGTTGCGGCTGGAAATATCGGTTCTAAAAATCTAATTCAATATGCCACGATTGGTGATACGACAAATATGAGCAGTCGAATTTGTGACGTGGCTCAAGCCGGGGAAATTTTAATGGCTCAAAGTACATTTGAGAAGCTGAGTGATCCGAGTATTCCCCTAGAAAAAATGCCACCTGTTTGGGTGAAGGGAAAGACTTCGCCTTTACATCTCTATCGGGTTTTGTGGGAACAATATAACGCAACGGACGTACTGTGTGAGAATGTTGATCTAGTGACCGCAGGTAGCCGATCTTAAGCTAACGCCTGGAACTCAAGTTCCGGCTAAAAGCTTAAACCCGTTAAAACGGGTTCAATGTTTTACCCAGTTAGCTCTATTTTTGCTTGAGCTTAAAGATCAAAAATTTAGGGGCTAATTCTAAGTGATATTCCCCAACCCCTCTCTATCCCCCCTTTTTAGATCCCCCTTCCGTCCCCCTTAAAAAGGGGGAAACCAAAGGATGCGAGAGCTTTTGTTGCACGGGGGAGGACAGAGGATGCGGGAGCTTTGTGATGCTAGAAGCGTCTGGAAGTGATGGTTCCCGTTGGAGGACAGAGGAATGCGGGAGCTTCTTTTGCAAGGGGAGAGAAGGGGTTAGGGGATGAGAGAGAAGTGATAAACGCTATACTCTCATTATTTTTAAGCTAAAGTTGAGAAAAATGTTCATTAAGAGTCCCCACAGATGGTGGTTCAACGGTAAAACAAGCGTCAATCCTGACGATTCAGGTCAATGCTGCCTCTGGATATAACTGTTATGGAGCCGTGGTTAAAATTACTTCTGCAATGGGCTATTCCCGTTTTTAAGACCTTAGTCTATCTGAAAACGACCAATCAATTCAGTGGTATACCCTTAAACGAAAAACCAACATCTGAACCAAAGCCTCTTATCTTACCCTATCAGGGGGTCGATGAACCCACTCATAGGGAAAAACTGATGGCGATGGGGCAACACTTCGCCAACAAACTGCCAGACGTGATTCACGCTTTCGCGCAAACCCTGGACGAAACGGATCACCTACAACAGCAGCACTTCCAGCAACAGAAAGCCCTTCAGCAACAACTCGTCGCCGAACATCGCGAAACCCTACTCAAACTCGCCGCCTATCAACGGGAAACCACCCTTGAGTTACCGGAAGTCCATAAAATCCTCGATCATTGGCCCCTACGCCTCTTTCCCTCCCAACTGCTAGAACCTCATCGCCCCAATCGTCCGATTCCCCTGCGAATTTTTATTGCCCCTCCCCAGGTTCAGTTTGAACGGTTTGGCGAGATGAACTCACAAGTACCAGACATTGAACTGGGTTTGGCGCAACAATTGCGAGAATTCTTAAGTCAACATTATCCCCTACACTCTCAAGTGAGACCCACTGAATTTTTAGGGGGGGCGTGGGAGAGTAAGCGGTTTCATAGTGAATCGAGTATTAAGGCGCTTTTTAGTCTGTTGAAATCTGAGCCAACCTTAATTCTAGAGTCGGAAATTGATGGCGATTTTATGATTTTTCGCCTCGCCTATTGGGGTTTAGGACAGGACAGTTATTGCTATTCAACTTTATGCAAGCTATCCTATCGAGATTTTATCTATGAATCAGCAAAAGTCCGGGCGCTGAAATGGAAAACCACACGAGATAAACTATTGGCATTGGGAAAGAGTATTGAGGATATTAATGCCAAAGGGGGTGACAATGCGATTAATTTAGCTTACCTGGAAGAAGCCGAGGAATTGCAACAAGCTGGAATTGATCCGCGTGAATTGATTTTCCCCTATAAAGTGAACCGTGGCGACTGGGACAACTTTTGCCAGTTTTTAAGTACCTGTCACTGTTTAGTTGCTGGCTGGGTGTCGGATATTCATCATTTGGTTCACTCGGATGTATCGCCGCTGTTGCCAGAATTATTACCGCCATTGATTGCGGAAGTTTCTGATCCCGATTTAGTTCAAGTGGTGATGCAAACCACCCTTTCAATTTATCAAGAGGTGTTACAGTCACTCGTCAGGGAACGCCCCTACTGGGAACCGGAACTAAGTTTAAAACTAGCACAGAGTTTAAGCTGTTTACCCGATAAATCCTGGGCAACGACACAGATTAAGTCCTCTGTGAAAGCGTGGTTGCAACAACGGAAACAGCCTCATATAGAAGGCTTGCAAGCATTTGAGGCGATGGGATTGGTATTAACACAACAGGATCAAAACTATTGCCAGATGCTGCAATCCTGTTTAGCCGCCGTGGGAGATGAACAGGGGGCAAATCAAGTTCAGGAATTATTAGAGGCGATCGCATCCCCTCAACAGCCGCAGACCTGTGCTAATTTGATCTTAGCCTCTACGTTCACGGGACTCAGTGGCAAAGTAAGCGCGATCGCAATTCATCCCCATGGACGCACCCTGTTAAGTTGTGGGGGTGATAGTACAATTAAGATTTGGGATATTATCAGCCTGAATTCGACACCCATTCAGCAATTAAATGGGCATTCTGGTGGAGTTTTGACGCTTACTCTTAGCCGCGATGGGCAGATTTTAGCCAGTAGCGATCAGTCGAAAAATCGCAGTTATATTAAAGTCTGGAATCTACATCAGGGTAAACTGCTGTGGACGCTTTCTGGACATCGCAAGCAGATTCATTCCCTAGCGATTAGTCCGGATAATCAAACCATTGCTAGTGGTTCCCACAAAATTAAGTTATGGAACTTAAACACCGGTGAACCCTTCCGCACCTTATTTGGGCATAAAGAATGGGTGTATTCCCTGGTGATTAGTCCAGATGGTCAAAGTTTAGTTAGTGGAAGTGGGGATAAAACGGTTAAAATTTGGAAATTGGCGACAGGAGAACTATTGCGGACGCTAAGTGGACATAAAGCCAGTGTGAGGGCGGTGGCGATTAGTTCCGATGGGCAAACGATTGTTAGTGGAAGTGAGGATCAGACGATTAAGGTATGGGATTTTGAAACCGGGAAACTTTTGGCTACGCTAACAGATCATACAGGAGCCGTGTATGCGATCGCGCTGAGTCCAGATGGTGAATATCTGATCAGTGGGAGTGAGGACAAGACGATTAAGGTTTGGCATCTGCATCGGGGAGAACTCATACAAACCCTTGAGGATCATACCGCTCCAGTATACGCCCTTGCCATTGATTCCAATGGACTCCTCGCCAGTGGGAGTGAGGATCAGACGATTAAATTGTGGCGTCCCTTGTAGAGACGCGCCATGGCGCGTCTGTAGGGGTACGGTACGGCTCATTGGTGTCAACTTAAGGCTGAAACCCTTACTTAATAAGAGATCCCCCCTAGCCCCCCTTATAGATCCCCCTTCCGTCCCCCTTAAAAAGGGGGAGACCAGAGGATGCTTCGCTTTTTTTGCACGGGGGAACCAGAAATTAATCACAGTCCCCCTTATAGATCCCCCTTGCGTCCCCCATACCTGGCGTTTGTGCTATCAAGACGAACACAGAAGGTTGATCAAGGATTGAGGTATCTCTTCAAAATGCTCTAACAAAAAATCCATAATTGCCAGATGGCGCAAGTCAACCGGTTGAGGACGATGATAGCCTTTCCCTCGGTTAAACCAATTCTGAACCGTCCCCTGGGAACGAGAACAGATGTGAGAAATTTGCTCATAAGTGACATCCCATTTGGCATAAAACTGCTTGGGTGCCATCCCTAATTCACAGTAACAATAGAGGTTAATGATGTATTGTTCTCGCTGAGTAATTGGGCGGGGATAGTTTCGCCCTTGGGGATTATAGCGTCCAGTTGGGCTATGCAAAGATAGAGGCGCGATCCGACAGCGAGAAGGGGTGGGATAAAAGTAGAGATTTTGATCATTTTCACTCATCGGTTCAATCTCCTCTATTTCCTCTCCATGGCGCAGGGTATTTAAAGCGCCAGCAATGAGTTTACCGTTGAGACTTTCGGTCAACTGCTGAATAAATAGCTTCGCGATCGCATGGACTTCAGCATCCGTTAGATGCATTTGCGACGCATCGAAGTCAATGTCGCTGTAGTGCTTGACAAAAGAGAGGAGTTGGGTAATTCCCAATTCTGCTAACGCTTGCTGGTCAGTGGTTTCAGCGATATTGCAAGTGTCAAGTTGAGAGGGTAGAGGTGTCATCGTGTTCTTTTCCTTCTGTAATATTCAATGTATTTATTACTTGTAACAATGTTATAACAAAATAAGTAAAATAACAACACCTTTGTCTCAAAAAAAGAGACGAGAGGGAAATCATTAGAGCGAAAAGCTTTCCGTGTGAAATGTTGAATCTC